>PWGR01000201.1 GCA_003554565.1 Clostridia bacterium | reverse complement strand
GGCTCAGAGCATCTGCTCCCCCCCGCTCCGCGGCGCGCGCGATTTCGCCGATGTCGGTTACATTCGGAGTAAGCTTCACGACTAGAGGAAGGCTGCAGGACCGGCGCACTGACTTTACCAGTGATTCCACCGCATCGCCCGAGGTGCCGAAAGCCAGACCTCCCGTCTTTACGTTAGGGCAGCTGATATTAATCTCCAGTGCATCCACCCCGCTCACATCCCCCAACTTCCCAGCAACGGTGACATAATCCTTTACAGTCCTGCCCACAACATTGACTATAACGGCTGTATCGCTTCCGGCGAGTACCGGGAGGTGCTCGCTGATCACCTCGTCCACACCGGGATTTTCCAGACCTATGGCATTGAGCATCCCGGAAGGCGTCTCCCTTATCCTCGGTGGTGGGTTGCCGGACCACGGCTCTGGCGCTGTACCCTTGACCACCACGGCACCGAAGGTATCAGGAGGCACCAGGTCCCCGTAATCGAAGCCATACCCGAACGTCCCTGACACAGCAACGAGGGGGTTTTTGAGATGCAGCGGGCCCAGACGTGTGCTCAGATCAGTCAAGGCTGACCACCTCCTTCAGGTCAAACACAGGACCATCCCGGCACACTCTGGCGTAACTCTGCTCCCCGGGGGCGGGACCGGTCCGCTTTACGGAACACCCCATGCAGGCGCCCACACCGCAGGCCATGTGCGCCTCGAAAGAACCGTAAGCCCGGATCCCGTAGCGAGACGCCAGGCGGTTAACCGCCGACAACATGGGTTCAGGACCGCAGGCAAAGATCACTGCCTCATCAGATTCATGAAGTTTCTGCACATATCGCTCGACTGGTCCGGTTACCAGGCCACGCTCACCAGTTGAGCCGTCTTCAGTACAGAGATGTGGTGAGATATCCATCCCGGCGAGGGCCGGCCGGCCGAACAGTTCATCACGCGTCGCTGCCCCAATAAACGCCTCGGTCTGTACACCTCTCTGCGTGAGCCTGCGCGCCAGAAAGATAAGGGGGGCAATCCCGATCCCACCCGCAATCAGGATCGCCGTCGCGCCGCCCGGCACATCGAGCGGAAAGGGTGTACCCAACGGACCCAGGACGTCAATCAGCTCACCCGGGCGCACCTCGCGCAAAAACTGGGACACCCTCCCGACGGGACTGACCAGCAGTCTGAACTGGCCGCTCTTTTCATCCCAGTCGCTGATGCTGAAGGGACGGCGCAGCAGCGGGTCGGAGCCGGTGTCCAGAGCTGCAGGGGTTACGTGCACGAACTGGCCCGCCTCCGGTGCCACCTCAACATCAGGTGACAGAATCAGGTCAGCAGCGGCGTTATCCGGGATATTATCTACCACCGTCGCCACAAAGTGCGAATCTCGGGTCGGAGCCCGTCTCAGCACTGCAGCTCACCATCCCGCATCATGATTCGACCCGCAACGAGCACGGTATCAACCCGCCCGGTAAGACTCCATCCTGCCAGCGGTGTATTCTTGCCGCCGGAGACGAAGTCATCTGGGTTGACCGCCCATTCATCCTGCGGCCTCAGTATGACCAGATCAGCGGGCTCACCCTGACTGAGAGTGCCGCCCGGAAGATCGAAAATAGTGGCGGGAACCACAGTCAACGCAGCGATAAGTCGATTCATGGTAATGTCACCTTTGAGTACCAGCTGATCATGCAGCAGCGAAAAGGCTGTTTCCAGACCAGATATCCCGAAGTCGGCGAATATGTATTCCTTGTCCTTGTCGTCAAAGCTGTGCGGCGCATGATCGGTGGCAATGACATCGACGATGCCTTCACTCAGGGCATTTACCAGCGCCTCTACGTCGGTGGATGTACGCAGGGGAGGATTGACCTTAGTATTGGTGTCATAATTGGATTCCCGCACCAGATCCTCGGTCAGCGTCAAGTGATGAGGAGTGACCTCACATGTAACCTTGAGACCTTCATCTTTGGCTTTTCGTATAAGATCAATTGAATTCCGGGTGCTTACATGCGCAATGTGCAGGTGTCCGCCGAACTCGCGGCACAACTCCAGATCCCGGGCCACCATGGCGCTCTCTGCCGCGGTGGGAATGGCCGGCAGGCCCAGAAGGGTGGAAATCCGTCCCCGGTTCACCACACCGTCCCCGGCGAGATCCGGGTCCTCCTCATGCACTGAGATGGGTACACCAAGCATATCGCTATACTGTAGAGCCAGCTGCATGACGCGGCTAGAGGTCACCGGCAGTCCATCGTCGGTAAAGGCAACGGCTCCTGCCTGCATCATGCCTCCCATTTCAGTCAGGTCTCGTCCTTTTTGACCACGGGTAATTGCCCCAGCGGGATAAACCCTTGCAGCGGCCTTTTCCGAGATGATCTCTGCCATCGACCGAACTGCCGCCTCGCTGTCTATCGCTGGTTCGGTGTTGGGCATGGCTACCAGGGAGGTGAATCCACCCCGTATCGCCGCCCGCGTCCCCGAGGCCACATCTTCCTTGTACTCCTGCCCCGGCTCGCGAAGGTGGCAGTGCAGATCCACGAATCCAGGCGCGACAATGCATCCCTCGGCATCGATGATCTCGGCACCGTCCACTGATATATTTTCACTGATTGCGGCAACTTGACCCTGTTCGAGCAGTACGTCGTAAATCCCATCCCGCTCATTAGCCGGGTCGACGACCTGACCATTTTTTATCAGTATCCGCTGCATTTCACTCTCCCCCTCCGAGCAAGAGATACAAAAGTGCCATACGCACGGCCACACCGTTCGGCACCTGCTCCAAAATGACGGATTGAGCGCCGTCTGCCACATCAGTGGTAATTTCAACGCCCCTGTTCATCGGTCCAGGGTGCATCAGGAGCGCGTCCGGGCTGGCCAGAGAAATCCGCTCCGCGTCAATCGTGAAAAGACGCCGGTACTCTCGCGCCCCCGGGAACATACTGCCCTCCTGACGCTCCAGCTGGATCCGCAGCACGTAGATCACATCGGCATCGGTAACTGCCTCCCGCACATCGTGAGTCACGGTGCAGCCAATTTCCGTCACGTACGGTGGAATCAGCGTTGACGGCCCGCATATGGTGACGTCAGCACCCATAGTGCTCAGACCCCAGATGTTGGAACGGGCAACCCGGCTGTGCAGTATATCGCCGACAATGGCCACTTTCAGCCCCTCAAGAGATCCCTTGTGCTGCTCGATGGTGAACAGGTCGAGCAACCCCTGCGTTGGGTGTTCGTGCGCACCGTCACCGGCGTTGAGCACAGAGCCCTCGATATTGCGTGCTATGTAATGAGGCGCTCCCGCGGAGGGGTGACGCATCACCACGGCGTCGGCTCCCATTGACTCTAGATTCTGAATAGTATCGCGCAGAGATTCTCCCTTGACCAGGCTGCTCGAGCTTTTGGAGACACTGACTGTGTCCGCACTCATGTTCTTGCAGGCCAGATTGAAAGATGCGAGCGTGCGCGTACTGGGCTCGTAAAACATCATCAGTACGGTGCGCCCCCGCAGGGCGGGCACCTTGGTTATGGGACGGTCCAGCACCTCGCGCATGGAATCAGCAGTGTGCAGGACAAGTTCTATCTCCTGCCGGCTCATGGTCTCCAGACCCAGAACATCCTTTCGGGCCAGCTCAGGCAATTTATTCAGCTCCCTCCTCTTGTCTCTCCATAATCACGACGTCTTCAATCCCGTCGATCTCATCAACTCTCACCTCGATAACCTCGTGCCGGGAGGTAGGCACATTCTTGCCTACGTAATCCGGACGGATGGGTAGTTCACGATGACCGCGATCAACCAGAACCGCCAGCTGGATCGTTCCCGGCCGTCCAAAGTCGACCAGTGCATCCATTGCAGCCCTGACTGTGCGGCCCGTATAAAGAACGTCATCGACGAGAATCACCGTCTTGCCTGTGATATCAAACGGGACCTCAGTCCGGTGTACCATGGGGCGATCATGCCGGAGGGTGAGATCGTCTCTGTACAGGGTGATGTCCAGCGATCCGTTCGGAACAACCACGTCCTCGAACTCCTCGATATATGCCCCGAGCCGCTCCGACAGAGGAACACCCCGTCTCCGGATCCCGACAAGAACTATATCCTGCACTCCCTTGTTTTTCTCCACAATCTCGTGCGAGATCCGGACGAGTGATCGCCTGATGGCCGCCCCGTCCATAATCTGTGCCTTCACTTTCAGCTGTCCCTCTGAACTCATAGGCACATCTCCTTTCCTGAGACCGGTCACACACATACCGAGGATCGGTCCGGACGTACTGACTCCCCCGGGCACAATTGAGATGCCGACATTTTCGGATGAATGGAATGATCTGATCGAGCAAGAGATTGACACATAAGGGGAAGAAGCTTCGGTGAGCGTACAGAGCTGGTTATGTGACGCATTTTTCCCCTCCTTATCGGTCTCGCCGGACCGATTTAAAGGGCCTCCGTATTTCGCGCTAACTATAGCAGAGCGCGCTGAGAGTGTCAAACATCTGATGCAAAGAGGTCAGGAGCCGCGGGGAGACGAAAACACTGAAAAACCAGCCGGCTCCACGAAAGTTCTCATATGAGCCACCTAAGGAGGGATGTGTATCCTGAGCAGAGAAGTATTCCCGGGCGAACACACACAGCACCAGTGTGCCTCAATTTGAATCAGGCAGGAGGTTCAGGCAAGTGAACAAGACAACCGATAACAAGTCCTTTGTGATCGCGGAAAACCCCAGAGAAAACAGCAGCCTCCCATACCTTCTATCACTTCCACTGGAAGGCTCACAACCCATCATGCTCGCAACCAGGGCACCCTGGCCCGCCGACAACGATCTTTACTGCCACCCGGTGGACGAGTGGCCTCACCATCCAAAGGTGGTGGAGCAGTGCGAGGTAAACGTCTGCCGGCGCCGGGGCAAGGCAATTGATTTGATCCTCAATCGTCGCCAGCGAAGGCGCTCCATTTTCGTGTGGACAAAGAACAAGAAAGGAAGAACGTTGATATTCTGGCGCTCTGCTTCCAGCATGAAGGGGGCAAGGCCCGGCATCCGCGTGCCACAGGCGCGCGCGCTGCGAAGCCGACTGACAGTTGCCGTGGACACTAACGAGCGATATGCCTGGCGTTTTGCCGATCACCACGTAAGGCTGGTGGAACGCGAGCTTCCCGCCGGTGACTACGGCCTCTTTCATGACAGCGACCTCATCGCAGCCATAGAGAGAAAGAAAATAGATGACCTGGCCACTGCATCTGTGTCCGGTCGGCTGACCTTCACCCTGCAGGAACTTGCCGTACTGCCTTATTCAGCAGTGATCGTGCAGGGACGACTGTCAGACCTGATGGAGCATGAAAGCGTAAGAAGCGGCTGGCTGCTTAATTTGGTGGCAGCGCTGCAGATTCAGTTTCACCGGGTAACATGGATGTTTGCTGAAACCCGAAGCATTGCCGAGGACTACGCGTACCGTTGGCTGGCAGCCGCCTACAAGGCCTATCACTACCACAGGGCACATGATGCCCACCCAAAGCAGGCAGATCAGCCACTGGAACAGACGCGGGGTATTCCCATACTCGATGCTTACGGGAGACGGTCCACGGCCGCGGCGGAAGCCCGCATGGGCAAGATCTGGACGAGCCGGGAGTATGCGGAACGATTTGATGTCAGTCGCGCTACGGCCACCAGCGATCTCAAGAAGCTGGTGGAGATGGGAGTCGTGCAGAAAAGAGGAAGCCGACGCACGCGCCACTATATCCCGGTCGGGGATAATGATGGCCGTTAGAAAGTTAAGGACCTTCCGATACCTCTCTCCCTGACACTTAAGGGAAATGTCAGCATTCTGGCTCATTCCTGCTCTTTCCGGGACGTTTCGTTGCCCGCCAGATCCTCCTCCATCTGCCTCCATTTACGGAAGCCGGCAATGTCGTTGAATTCTGACCAGGACACACCGAGCTCGGCCAGCTCATCCAGGTCCCGCTTTCTCTGCAGTAGCTGCGTTGCCTCACGCATTGCCCTGGTGGCGGGATATAGTGCGGCCATCGGCACAGACAACAGGTCCACACCCACCTCCTCCAGTTCAGCAATGGTAAACGCGGGTGTCGCACCACCTGCTATTATGTTAAATGCGGCCTGAGCGGCAGGTGTATCAGGGCAGCGGTTTTGCTCACACACTGATTGAGGGCATTTTCCACATGTGATACGGTAGCAATTGACAGGCGGGACCTGACACTACCATGAGGGAGCGGCAAATGAAGCACAAGAGGACAGCTAAAGCCTGCGCACTGGTTTTCGTGTTTGCTGCGGCAGTACTGCTGAGCGGATGGACTCTTGCTGATTTTGTGCAGGCGCACGAACCCCTGCGGGAGTTTCGCATCCGGTTTGTGAGCCTGCACCAGACCGATGATCCGCAGAGGTTTGATGCCACCTTCTTGTTCGAAAACAGGTCCCCCAATGCTCCCGTGGAGATGGACTTCATGAATTTCAGCATATCCTATCGCGGCGAGACAATTGCCTCAGACGCCTGGTTCCCCGATGATTTTCAGGTCGGCGCAGGAGCTGAAGTTGAGCGGGTCATTGCACTGAAATCTCAGGTGGCGGAGAGTCGCCTGGTTGACCTGAAGGAAGATGCCGGGCTGTGGGAGGCACGGGGCACATTGCGAATCAGACGACCGGGTGCCCAACGGAAGTTTCCGATTCACATGCGCCAGGCACCTGCAGTTCTGCAATTACAGAGCTCTGACCGGCAGCACTGAGACGCAGCTCTTCGCATGAGGGGGATCGCACAACTTGCGGAGGACAACTGACTGGACCAACATACTGCTGACACTCGCACTGGCCGGCCTGGTATTCTATCTCCTCATAGCTTCGTCTGAGGAGTTTCAGTCATTTGCCCCCCTCCCGGTCAGCACGAGCCTGTTCCATTACTGCACGCTGCTGGGGGCAGGAATCTTGGGCTTTGCTACGCGGGGTGAGGGGACGACGCTTCGCATTATACTGATTGCCCTCATGCTCTTTCTACCCGTTGCGGTATACGGAGGTCTTCTGGTCTGGTCCTGGGTATTTATCGGTGGCCCCCAGTTCATGGACTTCTTCGTTCTGCAGGCCCTGCGAAAGGTCATAATGTACTCCGCACTTGTGGGCATGTTCGGCATATCGGGAGCGGCGGTCGGGTTCATTGTCGGAGATCGAGCATCCTGAGTTCCCGCTGGCGGGCTCCCTTTGCCCATTTGGCCCGCGCCGCCTCAAACATAAGGGACGCCGAACCTCCTGGACGAAAACTGTTGCACGCTGCTTCATATTAAAATGGAACACGCCATTGCTTACGGAAAAACACACCCATTACCCTCGCCGAAGCCCCTCACTGCGTGCAATAACCGAACATAGCTGCTAGAATAGTACATGCAAATAGTTGTCTTGGTTTTCGAGTGATATTGACCAAGTAATTGCGGTAATGCGTCGCCCTTACTGATGTATACGCTGAAATACCTTCATCCGTCGACCCCGCTGGCACTGCTCGGGTGCGTTGTCCATCTTCGAAGCAAACAGGAGGAAAGCATATGACTCACTTCACTCCGGATGAATCAATGCCCACCGAAGAGCGTCGCAACGACCTCCTGATACTGAGCAGGGTATCGGCCGCAGTCAGCGGCCTCGGTGATCTCGACGCAGTGCTGAAAGTGGGTCTGGATAAAACCCTGGAGTACATGGATGGGATTCAAGGCGGGATCATGCTGCTGCACGAAAATGGCCGGGCGCTCAAGTACCGGGTGGCCCGCGGCCTCTCGACTGAATACGCTGAACAGATGCGTCTGGAAGTCGGCGAGGGACTGGCCGGCAAGGTGGCGCAGACGGGACGCGCCGTTCTGGTGGACGACATCTCGGAGGAACCAGGGGCCGCCCGTCCTCACCTGATCGACATGGAGGGGCTACGGGCATTTGTGAGCGTGCCGCTGCGTTCAAGAGAGCGCATCCTGGGAGTCATGAACTGCGCCAGCCGCGTACCCCACCACTTTGTCCGCAGAGACATGCTGCTTTTGCATTCCATAGGTGATCAGCTGGGAACAGCTGTGGACAGCGCCAGAATGTATGAGAAGTTAAACCGCAGCCGGAGGCGTTACTGGAGAATAGCCCGCCGGCTCATCGTAGCACAGGAGGAAGAGCGCGAACGCATAGCCCGCGATCTGCACGACGAGACCAGTCAGGTCCTCACCGGACTGGCCCTGAAGCTGCAGGTTCTAAAGGAAATGTGTGATCTGCAGAACATCTGCGATGACCGGTTTCGCCAGGTGCTCGATGAGGCTCACGCCTCGGCCAAGCAAATAAATCGCGAAGTAAGCAGGGTAATCACCGATCTGCGACCCACGCTGCTCAGCACCATGGGCCTCGTTCCTGCAATCCGGGAGCACGTCGAGTCCCACCTGAAACCTCTGGGAATCGAGGTTTCATTTGACTTTCAGGATATCAAGCCACCGCCACCGCCGGAGGCGGAGATCAGTCTCTTCCGCTGGGTACAGGGTGCCGTAGGGAATATCATCAAGCACTCCAATGCCGGCCACGTTCGTGTCTCACTCCGCCGCACCGGTGATGAGATGCGCCTAAAAGTGGCCGACGACGGTCGCGGTTTTGACGTTGATCTGCTGCAGGAAGGAGAAGAAGGACAGGGCACTGGGCTCCTCATAATGAAGGAGCGCCTGGAGCTGGTGGACGGAAGCTGCCGCATCGACTCGGAGCCCGGAAGAGGCACCACCGTCATCGCCCGATTCCCCCTGAAGTAGATGGTGTCTTCGGAGAGGTGAGGCCATGGACCCAATAAGAGTTCTGCTGGTCGACGATCACGCCATCGTTCGCGAGGGAGTGTGTGCGCTTTTGGATTTGTCACCGGAAGTTGAGGTGATCGGTGAGGCACACCATGGTAGGGAGGCCCTGGAAAAGGTAAGGGAACTCAAACCGGATGTGGTATTGATCGACATCATGATGCCGGTCATGGACGGTCTCGAATGCACCCGCCGGCTGGCCGGAGGCAACTCAAATGTAAAGATCCTGGTTTTGACCCAGTATGACAGCAAGGAGTATGTCTTTCCCATCATTGAGGCCGGGGCGCACGGTTTCCTCAGTAAGACCACCGCTTCCTCCGAACTGCTGACGGCTATACGCTCGGTGCACCAGGGCAACTCCTTCCTGTCGCCCTCCATCGCCCGGTTCTTCGTGGATGCATACCGTTCGGACGGTCAGGTGACGGCTGGGCAGGATCCGTACGAACAGCTCACCGGCCGGGAGCGGCAGGTGCTGAAGCTCCTCGCGGAGGGATACACCGCCAGGGAGATAGCAGAAATGCTCGATCTGAGTATAAAGACCATCGACGGCTACCGCACCAACCTCATGCGCAAGCTGGACCTGCATAATCGCGTGGAGCTGGTGAAGTACGCCCTGCGCCGCGGGATCATAACACTGGATTGAGGCGGGGCCGCACCTGACTTCTATGGAGATCCGGCCCCGCCATCCCTCACAACCCCGCAGCATCCAGAATGTCCGGTACCGCCTCCTCAGCGTTGATGGCCATCACGTGCACCCCGTCACACATACCCTTCTCGCGCAGGGCGGCTATGGTACGTGCGGCGATGTTCATGCCGGTCGACAATCCCTCGCCCTTGGGTGCGGCCTTCATCTCCTGAAGCAGGGGCTCCGGCACCCGGATCCCGGGAAGGTTGTTGTGTACAAAGCGGGCCATGCGGTAAGAGGTCAGTACCAGGATTCCGGCCAGCACTTTGACCTCGTACTGCCGTACTTTATCCATGAAGGATGAAAAGGAATCGAGATCAAAAACCGCCTGGGTCTGGAAGAACTCTGCGCCCGCCTCGACCTTCATCTCGTACTTGATGAGCTGCGGCTCAAGTGGATCGGCCCCCGGGGTCACAACCGCCCCCCGACAGAACTGCACACCACCGTTTAGTTTTCCACCGGCGGCGTCCCGGCCTGATTCCATGGTCTCAATGAGTTCGAGAAGCTGCACCGAATCCAGATCAAATACATCCTTGGCCTCGGCGTGATCTCCCACCACCACCGCATCCCCGGTGAGACAGAGGACGTTGCTGAGCCCGCGGGAGTGAGCAAACAACAGGTCTGCCTGCAGTGCCAGGCGGTTGCGATCGCGGCAGGTCATCTGCAGGATCGGCTCTGCCTCTCGTTCCTTCACAGCCAGGGCACCGGCAATAGAAGATAGCCGCATGACCGACCCCTGGTGATCTGTGACATTGATTGCATGTACCCGGTCCCGCAGCAGGTCTATGTGATGTTCCATCGGCTCAGTGTTGGTACCCTTGGGCGGGCCTATTTCACACGTAACCACAAACTCGTCCGAATCGAGGTACCTACTGAATTGCGAGATCATGGCAACCTCCCATCGTGCACATCGTTGAATACCGCGCGCCTGGGTGAAAGGGTCACGTGGTAATTCCTGGGCGATCTTGCGCCGCGCATCAGATCCAGCCGGCCCTGTGCCTTCAAACGCTCATATATGACAGTGAAGGCACAATCGCGGTCGGAATCCACCTCGCACTTTCCGCCATCAGTTCCTCCACAGGGTCCGTTCAAGAGACCCTTGTGACAGGCAGTCAAGGGACAGATCCCGGCAGTCTCACCCAGGACGCACTGCCCGCACTGATCACAGACCTCCCGGAAATGCCCCGGTTCCTCCTCCAGACCGACAAAGAGAGTGTCGAGCGCCGGAATGACCGGCTTTTGCAGGGACTCAGCCGCCCTGTGCACGCCCATAGCACACGACATGGCCAGTGCGCAGTCGGCGTAATCGAGGTTGCCCGCGGCCCGTTCCATATCGGCCGGTGCCATTTCATCGCAGGCAGTCGGCATCACCAGCCAGCCGGTGACCCACTTGTTCATCTCCTGTACGTGCTCTTTCATCTGCACCACCTGGTCCACCCCTCCGGTCCCGGTCATGGTGGCACAGGTGCCGCAGCCGAGGATGTAAATCCGGTTAAAGGGTTCCAGGTACCCAGCAAGTTCCTCCAGTGGTTTAGCTTTGGTTATGGATTTCACGTCAGACTTCTCCCTCCCTCAGATGGACCCAGCACTCCGTCGATGATACCCCGTTCATCAATACGGTGCGGCGCGCACATGCGAACCATCCAGTTCAACATCGCAGGCCCCGGTCGGGCAGACACCCTCATGAATGTGCGCCCGGTAATCCTCTTCGAAGTGCTCCAGCGTGGCCATGACCGGATTGGTGCAGGTTTGCCCCAGACCACACAACGATCCCACCCTCATGGTCTCTGCTATGTCTCTCATGAGCTCGAGATCCCGTTCGACCCCCTGGCAGCCGGCTATGCGCGTCAGAATAGTAACCATCTGCTTTGTACCGAGACGACAGGGGGCGCACTTGCCGCACGATTCAGAGCGGGCGAAGTCCATGAAAAATCTCGCTATGTCTACCATACAGGCGTCCTCATTGAGCACCATCATACCGCCGGAACCCATGGTGGAGCCCAACTCCTGCAGGGATTCGTAATCAACGGGGGTATCCAGCCGGTGAGCCGGGACCGATCCTCCGGCCGGCCCTCCAGTGTGCACGGCCTTGACTTTCCTGTCTCCTGCAATACCGCCCCCCAGCTCTATAATCCTGGAGAGAGAGGTCCCCATGGGAACCTCAACAAGGCCGCTGTAACGTATGTCGCCGGCCAGGGCAAACACCGCCGTCCCGGGGCTCTCCTCGGTGCCGAGGCTCCTGAACCACTCCGCCCCGCGATCAACGATGACCGGCACGTACGACAGGGTCTTGACATTGTTAATGACAGTGGGCTTGCCGTTCAGGCCAGAGTCAGTCGGAAAGGGCGGGCGGGGACGCGGCATGCCCCGCTCACTCTCAATGGACTGAAGCAGGGCCGTCTCCTCCCCACACACAAAGGCGCCCGCACCTTCCTTTACCCGCAGGTCAAAGTCGAAATCGGCCCCCAGTATTTCCCTGCCGAGAAAACCGCGCCGGCGGGCGTCTTTGATGGCCTTCCGGATCCTGCGCACGGCCAGGGGATACTCCGCACGAACATAGACATAACCCTTGCTGGCACCCATAGCGTAACCGGCAATGATCATGCCCTCCACTACTGCATGCGGATCACCTTCCAGCACCGACCGGTCCGTGAACGCTCCGGGGTTTCCCTCATCGGCGTTGCACACCACGTACTTCTGATCACCGGGTGACTGCCGGCAGAACCGCCATTTACGACCCGTGGGAAAACCGGCCCCACCTCTTCCTCTCAGCCCGGATTCCTCAATGATGTCAATGGTCTGGTCGGGCGTCATCGTGGACAGCACCAGCTGCAGTGCCCCGTATCCCGCGCGGTCAATGTAGTGCTCTATGCTCTCCGGGTTTATTCGACCGCAGTTTCGCAGTGCGACTCGCTCCTGACTCTGGTAAAAATCAACATCCACATAACGCGCAACTGACTTTCCGGTTTGCGCATCGCGGTGAAACAGGTGCTGGACCGGGCGACCGTGATTCAGATGCTCCCGTACGATAACCGATGCATCCTCGGGTCTGAGACCGTTGTAAAAGAAGCGGGACGGCTCCACCACCACGCTCGGCCCCCCGGAGCACAGCCCGTGCCCGTGGCACCCGCTTATCTCCAGCGACACGTGGTCTAATCCAAGCCGGTCAATTTCTTCGCGAAAAGCACTGTAGACCGACTCTGCACCCAGGGAGACGCACGGGGTTTCGTGACAGACAAAAACTCGGTGTGGCGTCTTCATGATGGCTCGCCGTCCTTTTCTATGAGCTTGCGCACCTTTGCGGGCGTCATCGTTCCGAACACATCGTCATCCACTATTACATTGGGGGCCAGCCCGCAGGCGCCCACACACGCGACGGTCTCCAGACTGTACTGCCGATCCGCTGTCGATTCACCCTCCGAGATCCCCAGCTCCCCCTGCAGCGCCTTCAGGACGGTCGTACCACCGCTTACATGGCAGGCAGTGCCCCGACAGGCACGTATCACCGTCCGCCCCTGGGGGCGGTCGCGCAGCTGCGAGTAAAAGGTTATGACCCCCTGGATCTCGCCCGGGAAGATTCCGAGCCGGTCGGCTACCAGGGGAACAACTTCCGGGGGTATATAACCAATCCGGTGTTGGATCTCCTGCAGTACGGCAATGAGAGGCCAGGATTCGCCCGCGTGATCGTCCAGTATGTCCTGCACCACGGTCCGGAACACCTCCGTGGATGTCCCCGTCTCACCCTTCATCAGACCCTCTCCTTTCCATCCGAACGTGACAGGATTTCATCATCGGCGTCCTGGTGTCCCGATCCAGCGTCACATCGAACAGGGCCGTCGCCGGAGCATCGCGAAAATGCGCCGGAAGTGCCAGTACCCCCTGCGGCAGTGCGTCCGTGAGGGCGGCACGCACCGTAATATCTCCCACCGGCGAGACCAGCCGGACGCGGTTGCCTTGCTCCAGCCCCAGGCGCCCCGCATCTTCGGTGCAGACCTCAACAAAGCTGTCGCCGGCGAATTCCAGCAGTCGCTTTGATCGGCCCGTGCGCCCACCGCCACCCTGCCCCCACAGCGTATTGCTGACCACCAGGGTGAAGGGATACTCCTCCGGCGGTGGCTCCGGCAGGGTCAGCTCGGGTACGCTGAACCTGGCGATTCCCCGCGATGCCGGCCAGCGGCGCGCGGCGGCTCCCGGGCCGCCGTTTTCCATATCCCGGGCGTGCCTCCCAGTGTCCAGCGGTCCGATCTCCGGCAGCAGGTCAGACACCTCGGCTTGAATATCTCCGACGGACGAAAACGGCAGGCTGCTGCCCATGACCTCAGAAAGTCCCAGGACTATCTCCCAGTCGGTGAGACTACCCTCCGAGGGATCGAGAACCCGGTTCAGCGTCCTGATCTGCCCCTCGAAGTTGATGAAGGTTCCATCCTTTTCACAGAAGCTCGCGGCCGGGAGAACCACATCGGCCATCTCGGCAGTCTCACTGAGAAAGAGGTCCTGCACCAGCAGGAAATCCACTTCCTCTAGAGCCCGCCTCATCTTGCCCGGATTCGGGTAGTTCTGCAGTGGATTTTCGCCCACCACATACAGCGCCCCGATCTCTCCCCTTTCCGCTGCCAGCATCATCTCCAGGGCGCTCAAGCCAGGTGCATCAGAAACCTCGATGCCCCACGTCTCCTCGTAGCCGCGCCGCATTCCACGGTGATCTACGCGGTGGTATCCGGGGAGAAAGTCAGGCAGCGCGCCCATCTCACAGGCGCCGCGGCCATTGCTCTCCTTCTGCACAGCATACAACCCTCCGCCGGTCCGCCAGAGATTGCCGGTGAGCATGGTCAGGTTGGCCAGCTGCTTCACGCCCTCGCCGGGACGATTCTGCTGGGTCACACCGGTGCCGTAGATAATGGCCGCCTGCGATGCCCCGGCGTATCGCCGCGCCACCTGCCGGATGTGACGGGCCGGTATGCCGCTCAACTCCTCCGCCCATTCCGGTGACCACTCCGCCGCTGCGTCGCACAGCGCCTGGTAGCCCTCCGTCTTTCGTGCCACGAATTCCTGGTCCACCAGGTTCTCCTCACAGATCACATGAGTCACTGCCGCCAGAAAGGCACCGTCAGTTCCGAACCGCGGCTGCAGCCACATATCTGCCATCCATCCCAAACGAGTACGGCCGGGGTCAATCAGGATCAGCTGTGCGTCGCCCAGCTTCACCGCCCGGCGCACCGCGTAGGCCAGCTGGGGTGCCGAGTTGACCAGGTCAGCGCCCACCACCACGATTACCTCTGCATCGGCCAGCGCACCGATCCGGTCGGTCGTCTCAGGAACTCCTATGGTCTCATTGAGCCCCACCCGGACCGCGGCATTATAGAGGCGGCCGCCGTTGTCAACATTGTTGGTACCGAGTACTCCACGGGCAAACCTCTGCAGCAGATAATTCTCTTCGTTGGTCCCCTTGGATGACCCCAGCACGGCCGCCGCATCTGGGCCTCGACTCTCAATGATCCGGGTGAGGTTTTCTCCCGCATAGGCAAGAGCCTCGTCCCAATCCACCGGAACCAGTTCATCCCCACACCTGATGTGGGGAGTGCGCAGCCGGTCGGGGCTGTGAACAAAGTCAAGGCCATAGCTGCCCCGGACGCACAGCGGTTGCTCAGGATCCGCGGGCTCGACCCGCACGATCCGGTCCCCCTTCACCGTCACCTGAATCGGGCACGCGCATCCGCAGTAGGGACAGACCGTCTCCACTGTGCGATCTCCACTGCCGGAGTAAACCCGCTTTTTCTCCATCATGGCTCCAGTCGGGCACGCGGATACGCAGGCACCACAGTAGGTACATTCAGAATCACCCAGTATTCCATCACTGAAGGTGGCGGCATGCGCATCAAAACCCCGCTCACGATAGCTCAACGCCCCCTCAACCACCAGTTCCTGGCATACCCGTATGCACTGCCCACACAGAATGCACTTGCTCATATCTCGCTCTATGAAGGGGTTGAGGTCCAACACCTGTGTCGGTTGGGCCACCCGATCCATGCGCGGGGCAGCTATGCCCAGATCAGCTGCAACCCTCCGCAGCTCGCAGCGGTTTCCCTTGTCGCACACCGGACATGAACTCGGGTGGCTGGCCAGCATCATCCGTACGATCATCTCTCGGTGTTTTCGCACTCTATCAGACTGAGTACTGATCACCATGTCCGGAGCAACCGCGGTCGCACAGGAGGCGACCAGCGCACCGCTCTTCTCTTCCTCCACGAGGCAGACGCGGCAGGAGCCATAAGGAGAAAGCGCTCTGTGTTCACAGAGCGTCGGAATCTCCACTCCCTCCCGCCGCGCCAGTTCCAGTATGGTCATGTCCGGCGATCCCTCTGACTCGCGCCCGTCCAGCATTACCCGAACCCGTGACAATGATGGTCCCCCTCTCGGGTATCTCTAACTATCCTGTTTCACGCTCAGCACGGGCCGCATGCTCAATTTACCGCACGTATGGTCTCCACCAGTCGGGAGCTGGCATCGCGCTTGGAAATGAAGTCACGCGCGCCGGCCCGGCTGCTCTCTGCCACATACTCGTCATCGTCGTACTGGGTCAGCATGACTATGCGAGCTGTACCGTCTTTGCCCCTGATCTTGCGGGTCGCCTCCAGTCCGTTCATCTGCGGCATCACAATATCCATCAGCACGACGTCCGGGGCGAGATCCTCAGCCTTTTTGACCGCCTCTGCTCCATCTACCGCCTCACCCACAATCATAATGTCTTCGTGCAGGCTCAGCAGTGCCCGGATTCCCTCGCGCACCATGGCGTGGTCATCGGCAACCAGCACCCGGATTCGATCTCTCCGGACACTGAGCGACCTCCTGACTGCTGCACCGACGGCCTCCACCTTGACCGGCTTCTGAAAGTACTCGATCGCCTCCATCTGCATACCTTCGTCGCGCCTCCAGCCCCGGGTCAGCTGTTTCTCAGGCGGCGCATCGATGACAATCAGCGGTACAGCTGCCAGCATCGGATCGGCCTTGAACCACCTGTGCAGGTGAAAGGCCGCACCACGTGGGCGGATCACTCCCACAATTATCGCGTCGGGATCGGAGGTATCGGCCTGACTGCGGGCCTCCTCATCGTCAGTGGTAACTATCGTCTCGTATCCCAGCTCCTCGAGATGCTCCCGCAGATTGTGGGCAAATTCCCGTTCTTCATCTATGATCATCACCACGGGACGTTCAGCCATTTCACTCATCCTTCCTCAAAATGCTGTTGTTTTTATTGTAGGGTGATGGGCGAACTGGAAGAAGCGGGCATACCTCCCCTGCCGGGAGTATGATCAATGGGAATCAAATAACAAAACACCCCCAATCGATCCCGGTACAACACCCGGGAATACGGGGTGAACTCCCCGGAGGCAGTTGAATCCGGGAGACTGCTCGGGCATCAGAAGATCGCTGGAGAAAAGAGGTCGCGCCCAGACTCAGATCTCTTTCGCCCTCATCCTGTCGAGGACGGACTGGAAGTCCTCCGGCAGTGGGGCAGTGAAATCTATCCGCTGCCCGGTTGCTGGATGTTCGAAGGAAAGCTCTCGAGCGTGCAAGGCCTGTCCCGCGAGTCCATAGGTGGGATATTCCTCCCCATACATGGGGTCTGCAACGACCGGGTGCCCTATGTAGGCGAGGTGCACCCTTATCTGGTGCGTACGGCCCGTATCCAGCTCGCAGCGAAGAAGGGCATGACGGGCATCCGGGATCTCCTCCACCTGAAACCAGGTGGCCGCCCACTTTCCGCCGCGGGCTACTGCCTTCATCTTGTAGCGGGTATCAGGATCGCGGGCTATGCGAGTTTCAATCCTGCCCGTCTCAACCTCGGGCACTCCATGCGTGAGGGCCAGGTATATGCGCCTCATCTTCCGCTTCTTGATCTGCTTCGAAAGATGCAGGTGTGAGCGGTCGTTTTTGGCCACGACCATGGCACCTGTTGTATCCTTGTCCAGCCGGTGCACTATACCGGGCCGCATGATGTTATTGATCCCGGACAGTTCAGAGCAATGATGCAGCAGACCATGCACCAACGTCCCGGAGTAGTGACCGGGCGCCGGATGCACAACGAGATCGCGCTGTTTGTTTATGACCAGCACATCCTCGTCTTCGAAGAGGACCTCCAACGGGATGGGTTCCGGTTCCAGGGTGCTCTCGCGTGGCGGGGGAATGACCATCTCCACTTCCTCGCCGGCACGGACAAGATAGCTCGGGACGTTAACCACCTCCCGGTCCACACAGACGTGCCCCTCGCGGATGAGGTTCTGTATGTAGGTGCGGGAGTAAGCCTCAGTGGTGTGCCGGGCAAGGAAGACATCCATACGCAGTCCCTCGTCTGCTCCGGATACCGTCCGCTGCAATACCTGTGAACCTGGAGCCAGGTCGTCGGGGTGGTCCATCAATCGGACACCTCCTCCGTCTCCGTTCCCACAGGCGAGTCGGCCTCTACTGTCCGGTAGTAGTGGATTATCATGATTGCTCCGCCCACGACAATGGCCGCATCAGCTATGTTGAACACGGGCCAGACCCGCAGGTCAATGAAATCCACGACAAATCCCCATATGATTCGATCCACCAGATTACCCAGAGCACCGCCGACGATCAGGCCAGCGGCGACCCCGTTGATGAATCGCCCGTAGGGCGAACGGTGATAGAACCATAGAATCGCGCCGGCCAGAAAGACAGTTACAGCGACAAAGAAATAAGTTTGACCGGAAAGTATTCCAAACGCCGCCCCGGTATTTCTGACGTGGGTCAAGCGGACCACGTCGCCTATGAGCGGGGCGGAATGCCCCGGCGGCAGGCCATCCACCACCAGCAGCTTGCTCACCCGGTCGAGCAGGAATGTGACTACGAGATACAAGTAGAGCATTACAATCAGCCTCACCCGTCCGCGGGATCTTCCGCCATTGTAGCACAGGTGAGAGTTCGTGACCACTTGCACCACAGGTCGCCGGCACATATCCGGCTGCGATCCGGACACCAGGACTAGGTGGTTCTATCAGCGGATATGCATTCCTCACACATCGTGGTGGTGGGCACGGCCCACATGCGGGCAAAAGATATGAGCCCCCCGCACATGCTGCAGCGCCCGTATTCACCGCTTCTCAGCCGCGCAAGCGCTGCTTCGATGTCGCGCAGCTCATCGAGTGCCTCCGTCAGCAGGCCCACATCTCTGGAACGCTCATACATTTCGGTTCCCAGATCCGCCGGGTGATTATCATAGGAGGTCAGTTCACCCGCCGTCTCCCGCTGGCTCTGTCCAAAGGTGGATTGCCGCAGCCGCTCAATTTGCTCGCAGCAGCTGCGGTGCGACTCCTCCAGGCGCTCACGCAACCATCTCTTATGTTCCCTGTCGTACACATAAACACCCCGGGAGATAATGTGCCCCATGCTGCTGCAGGTCAAACCCCTGAAGTGTTTCGGCATAATCCTGATCCAGATGCGTCCCCCGCGGAGGCAGGGACTCGCTGAAGATAACATCTCACCCAGACCTTTGGGACCACCTGCCCCGTGCAGCTTCAATATCAGATCCGCGGCCGCATCATGCACCGCCAGTCAGACTGTCCGTGCGGGAGGGGCATTCCCGGGGGTGCCCGGACTCACTCCCGACACCTCTCACCCCATGCCCCGCATCACTCAGTTCGCCCGGTGACACGGAAATGCCGCGTGCGTATGCTCGGGACCAGATTCATGTGGAAGTACTCCGTCGCCAGGGTCAGATCGCAACCGATGTCAAGGATATGGGCCAGCAGGTCCACAGCACTGACGGTGAAGCGCAGATTGGGCAGCATGGCGGCGATCACACCATCCTCAATGAGAAATGTGCCGTCCCGGGTCATTCCCGTCAGGACGCCGCTGGATGCATCGAGGGGGCGCGTGTAATGCAGTCTTGTGATCAGAAGACCGCGATTGACCCGGGATATAAGTTCCTGACGGGACGCTGTTGCAGGTTCGAGGACCATATTGCGGGCATAGGGACCATCAGTAAACCAGACTCCTTCTGGTTTTCGGCCATGTCCGGTGGAGGCAGTCCCGGCCTGGGCCGCGGTATTCAGATCGTGCACTACGCCCCTGACTGTTCCTCTCTCCACCAACTGGACACGACGGCGGGGCACTCCCTCGGGATCAAAGGGCTCAGACATCTGATCCTTACGAAGGGGATCATCACAGATGGACACGAAATGAGGAAATACCTGTTCGCCAACAGCTCCGCTGAGACAGCTGCTCTCGTTCAGGTGCCCGGCGGCGCCAAACCCCAGGTATCCGAGGTGAAACAGAATCTCCGCAGTGGCCTCGGGCTCCAGAACGGCCTCATATTCACCGGGAACGAGGTCGGTGAAGGTGTCAAAGAGGGCCGCCTTGTCCAGGGCCCGCCGGGCTATGCCCGGGGGGTCAACTCCATCCAGGCTGCGCCCCACGAAACGCGCGAATCCCATGCCGCCGGACGGGGCTATAGTGGACACCTGAAAGCGCCCAACGCTGCCGGCATGGTAGGCGACCAGGCCTTCAGAATTGGCAACAGCGCGCTCCTCCGCCCCACTGACCAGGTGTCCGAACATCCGAACCTCACCCTCCTCCCCCTCATGTACGGCCCGGGCAATGATATCGGCCCGCTCCCCCGGGGACATGCCGGCCGTCTCCGGATGCCAGCTCTCAACCCCGGGCATCGTTCTGACCGGCGGGGCCAGACGCGGCATATGCGTCCGG
>PWGR01000152.1 GCA_003554565.1 Clostridia bacterium | reverse complement strand
GTCGGATTCCTGACCGGTTTCTTCCGCGGAAGCATCCTTGTGCTTTCGGAAACACAGAGGTTTCTGCTGGTTGACCCAGAAGAGGCTGCCGAGGCCCACAGCTGTGCGGTCGAGTGCGAGGTTCTGTCTGTCGACGCAGAGATACTACCTCAGTATATCGCCCGCCTTCTGAGTGGTTCGAGTCCTGATCGCCTGGGATACAGCGCAAACCTGTCTCAAGAGATGTTCCTCCGGCTGGATCGCAATGTGCGCCACCGTGGCCTCTGCCGGCAGCTGGTAGTCATGAACGGGCTGGGGTGGAAGCTGCGTGCCAGAAAGGATGCCGAGTATCTGCGCCAGATTCGGGAGTGCTGTCGGATGGCAGATCAAGCTTATTTGCGCTTGGTACATGTTATTCAGGAGGGCATGACAGAGGTGGAGCTTGCTGCTGAAATAGAGGCTCAACTCAGGTGCTCCGGTTGTGACCGTTATGCATTCCCCACTGTCGTTGCCTCTGGTTCTCGCTCGGCCTTCCCTCACGCCGTGCCAACGGAGCGCAGTCTGCGCCCGGGCGATATGGTGCTGGTTGATTTTGGGCCGCGCCGGGGCATGGGTGCGTCCGACCTGTCCCGTACATTGGTGGTAGGTGAGGCTGATGAGGAACAGAAAAATGTTCATGAGACAGTTCGCGTGGCCCAGGAAATGGCGATAGCAGCGATCACGCCAGGTGCGCACCCGGAGGAGATCCACCGCGAGGCGCACAAGCACATCGCCGCCGCCGGGTACGGGAAGTACTTCGTACACGGCCTGGGTCACTCAATCGGCGCCGGTCCCGCTCTCATCCCCGGAGAGGGGGGGAGGTTGAGGCCCGGTCACGTCCTTACCATCGAACCGGGAATCTACATTCCAGATTGGGGCGGGGTCCGGATAGAGGATGTGCTCCAAGTTACCGAGGATGGTGTCGAGATCCTTACCCATTCCCCGCGACTGCTCCTCGAAGCATAGGAAAGGGCCCGCAGCAGCGGGCCCGTCAGGCTTTGCTATCTTACGATTTTGGCCGTCAGTACCCCCAGTCGGCGAAACGGTGCGATCCAATTTCAACAGTTACAGGGAGGCTGTGCATGTACTGCGAGTCGGAGATCGCCGGGTTGAAGAAAAAGAGAGCTCCCTCGCTGGGATCCTGTCCGGTCAGAGCTGTTTTAACCGCCTCGCGTGCGCCGTCCCGTACTGAGGTTTCTATTCGCCCGTTTGTCACAACGCAGAACTGTCCGTCCTGTTCAATTACTGCCTCCACTGTGTCGGGAAAATGTCCGGATTTGACGCGGTTGAATACCACGGCGGCGACCGCAGTCTTGCCTTCAATGGGCTCTCCATGCGCTTCGGCACTGACCAGTCGCATCAGCAGATCCAGTTCCGAATCGGATATATCGTACGCCTTCTCTGGTTCGGAGTCTTTGCCCGGATCTTCCCGTTCCAGTCCCCGATCGATTGACATGTCCACCTCTGCACCTCCGCTGGTATCTATAGATACAGCGCTGGATTCGGAATCCCATTCCAGTTCCCAGTCGAAGGCCTCGGCGAGGAAACGTATCCACACGAGCAATTGACCATCTTCGGCGATGGGGGCCGGAATGTCTATGTCTTCTCCGGAGTTGGTGTATGCTTTTGGTCGGGAGGCGACCAGCATGAAGCGTGTGGTTGGAGTGAGCACGCGTGCGACACCGGTGTTCTCGTCGTAAAGCAGAGTGCCTCCGGTGATCGGTACAATGTCGCGAAGCGGAACAAACATCCTGCCGTCGACGACCCTTGCGGGGCCGGACAGATCTAATTCCTCCCCGTCAATGTGTATTTTTGAAGGTTCGGCCGC
The DNA here is from genome assembly GCA_003554565.1 of Clostridia bacterium. GTDB lineage: Bacteria > Bacillota > Sulfobacillia > SLMV01 > SLMV01 > PWGR01. The sequence continues at coordinate 18,535 of PWGR01000152.1, read as the reverse complement.
CATTACTGCCATGGCGCCGATGGACAGAATAAAGAGAACCACCAGAGGCATTATCACGGCGACCCTGTAGGAAGAAATAGGGATTCTGGACAATGCACCCCGGACGGACTCATTGAGCTCTGAAATCATGCCTTTCGTTCATCCTCTCTGTAGTCATGTATGCCAGCTCGTCCCTACATCAATGTTGCTACAATTATAACGAAATTATGGCAGGGATCAACTTACATGTTTGTTACACCAATTAGCACGGTGAGAGTCGATTCAGGTCGAGAGATAGAGTGAATAGAGGTTCCGGGAGTATTATGCTGCACAGGACCGGAGGTGAAGGATGGTTAGACAGCGAAGGGCTGCATATTGCGGCTTTGCTCATTATCCACGTAATGTTGGAAAGATCTGCGCAGCATAAGGGGGCGCCCCAGTCGGTTTCCGCCCAAAAATGCAGATCGCACCGTGAGTTGAGCGGCAGGAATGGCCGGAGCAATCGTATAAGTACCAAGCATAGGGTTGATATGGAAGGGGAGAATGCAGTGGAGAATACACTACAGACCATTTTGGTGTGTGTGGACGGTTCGGAGCCCTCATGGCAGGCTCTAAGCTATGCAAAGGATATGTGCGAGGGTTTTCCGGTCAGGAATCTGATCGCAGTACATGTGATTCCCTCCGCCAGTGCACTGGGAGGCTCTTATCTGCCGGAAAGCGGCCAGATGATCCCCGGCAATCTGCTGAAGTTTCTGGACGAACAGGGGGAAGAATTGGCCAGGAACACACGGGAGGAGCTGTCGGACGTTGACGCTGAGATCGAGGTATGCGTAAGACGGGGAAACCCCGGAATGGAGATCCTCCGTTCTGCTGAGGAACGCGATGCCGATATGATCCTGATTGGCAATCGAGGTCTGAGTGGGTTTGCCTCCATTCTTCTGGGCAGCGTCAGCGAGCGGGTGGCGAGGAATGCAAAGTGTTCGGTGTTGATTGTCAGGAGCAGGCAGCAGACCGACAAGGCAGCAGAAGAGGCGTGACGTGGCGAAGCATGAGGTGCGCAGGGGGCATTTCCGGGTAGTACTACCGCTGATATACCCTGCCCGGGCATTTTACTTACTGCCTGCCCGCATCCTCAGGTTTCCGCCACGTATACGGAGCGTTCAGTTCTGAAGCCCGGTACGGAGTTGAATCTTCTGCGGAAGCGCCTCCTCGGAACGGAATATAGCGTAGTTGGGGGGTGTGCAATGATCTGGGTGATCCTGCTGCTTGCAGTAGTGGGATTTTTCCTGCTGGTCTGTCGATATCGTCAGTCCCGGCCTGATGAGCCAGTGCAGGTCGCGCAACGAGGGGAGTCCCCCCGGTCCTCCCCAGGATCTTTCGATGTCACTGTCGAGGAGGAGTGCCCGCGTTGTGGTTCCGCGTGGTGGCCAGGAGGACTCCGCTGTTGGAATTGCAGCTATGATACTCGGGCCGACGATTCGGAGTCTTGAGACTGTTCGTCCGTTTCGGGTTGTTCATCGAGGGCCTCATCGGTTTCGTCGCTCTCCTCCTCGGGATCGGGCAGCTCCTGTAGGCTCACGGTTATGCGGTAGCGCATCTCACTGGATTCGACCATGGCCAGAGATGCCAGCGCCTGCAGTCTCTGTGATACTTCCTTGGCTCCGTAGGTGCCGGATACTCTGAGCACCAGTCCCCGGTCTGAAGCATTGCCATCTGCCCCCGGCGGAGCGAGGCTCACCAGCGAAGCGGCCGGATCTCCTCCCCGCGCAGTGAAAGGTTCAATCTGTACGTTTCCCCCGCGATCTTTTTTGATGCCCAATTTGTACCGGAGGTTGCGTACCTGCCACTGGCTCATGTCCAGCATATCGCCGATCTCCGAGTCCGACTTACCATCGCGCACCCATTCGAGCAGGGCTGACTGCTGTCTCTGTGGACCAAGCGTCGTAAATTTCTCTGAATTCATAGCCTCTAGTTTCACCTCTTTCCATCGGTTTCCTGTCGGGGGACGGAACGATTCCCCCGATGCGTCCGGACAGCGATAGGTCACTGTTGGGCCGGAGAGACTGCGCGCCGGAGTCCCGTCCTGCATCTCCGAAGGCATGAGTATCTTCCTTGGCCGAATCTTTCCGACCATATCTCTCCCCCTGTCAGCACCTTCCGCTTCATCGTCTATTCATCAAGTAGTTTGCCATGTTTCCCCTTCATTTATGACAAAGTGTACCGATTATTTCGCAAAACACTACTATGACACGCGGCAAGTATCTCTTTTTCATATTTTACGGTTCGTCCGTCCGAATCATGTATGGCCATCTTGCATGCCGGACAGGTACGCTGCTGGATGATCTGGAGGAGAGGGAAGGTGAAATTTCACAACTACGAGTGAAGGGCTGGCTGCCCGGGCTGACACATGCACCGGTGGGCAGTTTCCACTGGCTGGCTTGCTGCTTGCTCCTTCCGTTCAGCCAGCCGATTATCCTCAATCCCGCAAGAACAGATATGGTACGAGTCTAGCACCCGGGGCGAGGATGTCTTTGCTGTTCGTCCAGATGGCGTACTACCTCCGGCAGAATTTCGCCGGCCTTACCATGTGAGACGAGGTGGGCCATTGAATCCAGGGGGGTCGGGTCGCGATTTATGATCGCCACATTCGCGCCAGCGTTTACCGCCATCTCTGGAAGGAAAGCGGCTGGATAGACGGTCAAGGATGAACCAACCGCGATGAATACTTCGCAGCTTACCGCTGCCTTCTGGGCGCGGACCATTACATTCTTGGGAAGGGGTTCGCCGAAAGCCACGGTGCCGGGTTTGAGATCTCCCTCACAGACCGGGCAGCGCGGCACTGATATTCCTGAGTCGATCTGATCAAACGCCTGTTCACAGGGATGAGTCTCGCCACAGCTCAGGCAGTCTGCCCGCCACATGGTACCGTGCAGCTCAAGCAATCGCTCAGGATCTGTTCCGGCTTTGCGGTGCAGCCCGTCAATGTTTTGCGTGATGACTGCCGAGATATCACAGTGGTCTTCCAACTGCCGGACGGCCCGGTGTGCAGGATTGGGCCGGGCATCTCGAATGTTCCTCCAGGATTGATGGTGAAAGGCCCAGTATTTCCTGCGATTCTTCTCATCAGCCATGAAGTTCTGGTAGGTCATCTCCTCGGGATCAAATTGGTCCCAGATTCCTCCAGGGCTGCGGAAGTCAGGGATTCCTGATTCGGTGGAGATTCCTGCGCCGGTAAATATTACAGTTTTCTGCTGTGACGCAATACAGTCGGCAAGTTTGCCCGTCTTCGATGGTGACATCGATTTGTCCTCCCCTTCAACGCTGAATAATTTCCTTACCTCCATGGTGCGGGGAATCCCGCCCGCAGTCAACGACACGAGCGTCAACAATAAATGCTTCCTCGCCCGGCCGAAAGGAAGCTCAGCTGCCGGTGGCGGAACTCGACAGACCCTCCGGTTTTCTCGCCGACAGGTATACTGCGTCACAGACTCCACCCAGACGCCGAAGGCCGGAAATGATTCCAGCCGCTGTCTCCATGTCGCAGCAGACTATAATTGAGGTTGATTCGTGCTCCTCAACGAAGACTTCCTGGTTAAGCAGAAATTCCTGACAGGACGCCGGTAGTGCGGTCCTCCCGTTGGAATGCAGCATCACATAGTACACTTCATACGCCCCCTCTTTTCGGTGTTCTTTCCGCTCCACCGCTATATTAAAACATGGGCTATAGGATGTCAATATAAAAATCATAATATTTTATTAATACATTTAAGTCTGGTAGGAGGAAAGGGTATGTTTTGGCGTTTTGATGGCATGCGTGTGATCCCCAAAGGAGGGAGACTGGCCCCCTTGGCGCATGAAAATTGTAATCTGCGGAAACCCTCCATTTTGTGAAATTGTGTGATTCTCTTCGGGCATACTGCCTAAGGAGCCGATGGCGAGAGGATGCATTTTTTTGCACGAGATCACCGCCGGCCGTATCTGTAGAGATAGGCGAACTAAACAGTTGATTCACCGTCTTCGCCGCGGTGATGTCGCCCTTGTTTCGCACCCGGATCTGGATTCAGTGGTGGCCGAGGACCTGATCAGGTGCGGGGTCAGTGCAGTACTGAATACGGAGCGTTCGTTCACTGGGGGATTCTGTACACCCGGCCCACGCATGCTTATAGAGGCGGGAGTGGTGATGCTCGATCGGGTGGATGGCGAAATGCTGCAGTTGCGGGAAGGTGCCCGGGTCGTGATTCGCGGTGATCAGGTTTATCTCGGGGGACGGGCGGTTGCACAGGGGCACCGCCTGACACTTGAAGGACTGAAGCGTCGGATGGGGGCCGCGCAAAAACGTAGAAGCCATCGTCTGGAGGCCTTTGTGGATAATACCTTGCGGTTTGCGCGGCGCGAGAAGTCTCTGCTGTTGGAGGAGCCCAATTTGCCCAGACTTAAGTGCGATCTGAAAGGTCGACCCGCGCTCGTGGTGGTGCGCGGGCGCAACTATCGTGAGGACATTCGAGCCGTGCGCAGCTATGTTCTGGAGCAGGATCCGGCCATCGTGGCTGTGGATGGGGCGGCCGACGCCCTGGCAGAGGCCGGCTGGCTTCCGGACGTGCTTCTGGGCGACATGGATAGTGTCAGCGACGAGGTGCTCCGCCGTGCTGCAAACTGCGGGTGCGAGCTGGTGGTACACGCCTACCCGGACGGCTCAGCGCCGGGACTGAATCGGCTCAGGGATTTGGGGCTGTCCGCCAGCAGATTCTGTGTTCTGGGTACCAGCGAAGACGCTGCCCTGCTGTTGGCCCACCTGGCCGGAGCCAGCCTCATCGTTGCAGTGGGGACGCACACAGATCCTGTCGAGTTCCTGGAGAAGGGACGTCCAGGCATGGCCAGCACGGTTCTGGTGCGCCTGCGCATAGGCGATCGTCTCGTGGACGCCAAGGGGGTGAGCCAGCTCTACCGCACCCGCCCGCGCACCGGTGAGGTGCTCTTGCTCCTGGCAGCGGGTCTCGCCCCGGCCCTGGCAGTACTCTGGCTTTCACCCAGCTTTAGCCTGCTGCTGCGGTTATTGGCCCTGCACGTGCGCGTCCTCACTGCGGGGGGTTGAGATGATATTTGCCGTGGTGCCGGCCTTCAATGAGGAGGATCGCATATGTCAGACAATTCGGGGCCTCCGCAGCATCGCTGAGCTTGATGGGGTGCTGGTGGTGGATGATGGTTCGCGCGATAGTACTGCCAAGGTGGTAGCATCGCGCTTCCGCGGTGAAATCCTGCTGAGCCGTCTCGCGACAAATCGTGGCAAAGGATTCGCCTTGAATCATGGTATGCGTCTTCTGGCCGGACGGGGGGCAAGGGCATATGTCTTCTGCGATGCTGATCTGGGATATACCTCCAGGCAAATCTCCCGCCTCATACGGCCGATTCTCGCCGGGGAGGCAGATCTGGTGACCGCACGCTTTCCGGCCTCTGCTTCCGGGGGGGGCTTCGGTCTGGTTGTTGGCCTTGCGAGGTGGGTGATTAGAAAGATATCCGGCATCTCGGTGGAAGCGCCTCTCTCCGGTCAGAGAGCTTTCCGCGCGGAGGTCTGGAATGCCAGCGGTCCATGTGCACCCGGATTTGGCGCTGAGGCAGTCTTTACCGCCCGGGCACTGCGGGCCGGTTTCCGGCTCCGCGAGATCGATACCGCGATGCAGCACCGTGCTACCGGAATGCAGTGGGGCGATGTTCTGCACCGGGCCCGGCAGCTGTGGGATGTCTTGTGTGGGTTTCTGTGGATGATGTGGGCGGACCGCCGCCGCTGGGAGAAGGTGTAGCCGGTGGTTGGGTTTCTGCTGATGCTCCTCGGTGTTTCATTTTTCGTCTGTGCATTCAGCCGGGAATGGGCCAGGACGTGCGGGTTGTTACGGGAGAACTCGGCGGGATGGAGAATTCCTACAGGCGTCGCTTTTTGCCTGATAGGTCTGCAGGCAGTGATCATCCTGATGGTTCTGGGTGAGGAGAATCTGGCCATACCTGCTGCGGCAGTGGGTTTTGCCGTTGTAGGCCTTTACGATGATTTTTCGGCCTGCTCCGATGCCCGGCAGCGAAAGATAAAGGGCTGGCACGGGCACATGCGGCAGTTGGCGCAGGGTAGCCTTACATCGGGAGCGGTAAAGCTTCTCGGAGGTGGTGTGATTGCCGCCTTCACGGTCGGCCCCGCGGCGGGCACTTTCATCGAGGCAGTGCGGAACGTCATGATTGTTGCCCTGTCTGCCAACTTCATCAACGGTCTGGACCTTGCCCCGGGGCGGGCGGTGAAAGGACTGATGCTGGTTTCATGTGTTCTCACTTTAGCAGAAGAGCGTTTATGGGGACCGGCTGGCGCGGTTCTGGTGATTCCACTCGTCGTTTTCGCTTTCGGAGACTTGTGCGGCAGATATATGATGGGTGATGCTGGTGCCAATGGATGGGGTGCCATGTTGGGTGCTGCCTGCGTGACTTTCATGTCATCATCAGTTCTGTGGATCCTGCTTGGATTTCTTTGCGTCGCGCAATTTTTGGCCGATGGAGTTGGTTTCAGCACGGTGATTCAACGATCAGCTGTGTTGAGCTATCTGGATCGGCTTGGTCGTCCCGAGTGGAAGTGAGCTCCTCGCCTGGTACCAATCCTACATTGTCAGGATCGTCCCTTCCCCGTTAGTCTCGAGTAGCAACCGCATCACTTTCCGGGGAGGGGAAACTTTGCCTAAGTGGGTCGTGTTGGTCCTGGCGGTAATTGCTGCCCTACTGCTGTGCCTGCAGTTCTTCAGCACCCGGGACGTAAGCTGGGATGGCTTCGATCTCAAGCTCAGGCTGGCAGTGAGCGCAGATGGCGGGACCCGACTGAACGTACCCCCGGTTGGGAGTGTAACCGCCACTACCCACTCTATTCCTATTCAGATCGAAATCTCCCTGCAGGAGGTCGAGCTGCAGGCCCTCTCTGCTGTTCTGGACGGTGCCGCAACCGGAGCGTTGTTCATGAACCTGCAGCAACAGCTGGCCAGAGAAGCTGCTCTTTACGTGATTTCCCTGATGCTGGCCACCGGCACCCTGGCCACCGGAATAGTTCTGGCGGCAAACCTGCGGCATTGCTCGTATTTGATCACAGCCTTTGCGGGCGGGATGGTAATGGTGGCTGTTCTCGCTTCCTCTGTCTTTGCCACCTATAATGTTGACGCCTTTGATGAGTATGCCCTGGACGGGCCCGTGGCAACATTCCCTGGTGCGTTCGAGACGCTGCAGCAGAGTATGGACCAGCTGGAGGATCTGCGCCGCCAGATGAGATTGCTGGGTGCGAATCTTATGGGCCTTTACGAGCAGTGGGGGACATCCGGTGGGTTGGATGGTTTCGGGCAGGAGAAGTTCTCTCTACTGTTGGTTGCTGATGTTCACAACCATGTCCCGGCCCTGGATTTTGTGCGGGGCATGACTGACGTCTATCCTGTGCAGGCAGTTGTCGATCTGGGAGATCTTACTGACTGGGGGACACCAGTCGAGGCCAGGATAGTCGATCAGATCGGCCAGCTGGATGTTCCATACATCTTTGTCCCGGGAAATCATGAGACTCCGTTGGTGGTGGAGAAAATGGATTCGATCGATAATGTGGTAGTTCTGGACGGCACCTATGAAATGGACGGGCTGGTCCTGGCCGGTTTTCCCGATCCTTCGGCCTTTCGCCAGGCTCCTGCCGAGGCCTCAGGGGAGGAGATCGCTGACCTGCGGGATAAGTACCGGGCGGCAGTACGCGATGCCAATGCCATGCACCCCGGTTCGTTCGTCATGCTGGTGGCTCATCATCCGCAAGCCGTGCAGGGACTGGAGGCCATGCCGTCTGTGCGGGCGGTGCTTTCGGGTCACACGCACCGACTGCAGGTGCGAGAGACAGATGACGCCCTGCATCTGGATCCGGGCACAACCGGGGCATCAGGTGTGCGGGGATTCATGACTGAAAGCGAAACTCCCCACACCGCGCTGCTTTTGCATTTCTCCCGTGACGCCGACAGCGTCAGATTGGTCGCCGTCGACAGTATCGCGTTAACTCCGGATCTGGACAACACGACCATCAAACGGGAGATCTATCTCCCCCCATCGCCCTGATCATCCTCTTCGTACCGTTCTGGTGGCACCCGGCGCAGCTGCTCCATGGCCTCCTCTGAGCGGCGCACCACATCGTCGCGTTCCACTGGGGGGCCGTACCGGGCGGTTTCGTATCCCCACAGCAATTCTCTGATCTGCTCACCAGTTACAGTGGCGGTTGCGCGGGCTGCCCGGATGACTTCCATACAGAACACTCGCGGCGTCCAGTAAGGCGGGTATCGGACCCCGGTGCGGGGGGCGTTATTCTTTGCAAATTCACGGAACAGTTCACGGACAATTCGTTCTGTGCGGGTGCGGTACTGGTGGGGTGCTTCCTCGCGACCGCGCAGAAGATCACGGATTCTGCGATTAAAAGCGTCGGGATCCCACAGGGAGGATCGTTCCTCTTTCCATTCAGCCTCTGCCTCGCGTGAGGGTGTATGGCGCAGGTTGCGGATGATCCACACCACCAGTGCTGCGGCCACGGCGAAAATCAGCACACGCACGATGATGGTCAGGATATCACCCAGAAGAGGGTCCTCGGGAGCCATGAACTCGTCCATATCTGGCGGGCCGGTGGGTTCCATCTCCCCGGGATCCACATCCTCCGGCATCAGGGGTTTCAGAAGACGGTACAGAAGGTATCCTATGTAGGCAAATGGGTACGCTGCGTAGACTATGACCTGGGCGACAACGGACCAGATCCTGAACAGGGCTGCCCCCACCATGTTCCAAAAACCAGGTGTGGACAGTCCGATGAGCAGCAGGGCGGCCGCAAATGGCACTACCACGAGAGCGACGATTATGATCCAGCGGGACCTCCACCCCAGCTCCCTTGAGTCAACAGTCGGGGCGATGATATGCGCGCGGGAGGCGACTGAGGCGCCCACCAGACACAGGGGAAGGAGGAGAACCGGCCACAGCAGGGCAACATGGTGCGTGTACCGAAGGGCGAGTAGAATGATCGTCGTAAGCGAGGTGCTGTAAAGGATCATGGGGACCTTTGCCTGGGCATCGATGGAGCTTGCGGCCCGCAGTCCCCGCTCCACACACAGCCCGAAAATGACCAGTGACAGCAGGGAATAAGTATACGCCTCTCCAAACAGCCCCTCAGACAGGATCCCCCGGTTATGCAGCCACCAGGACATGCCGATCCAGATCGCGGCGAAGATGGACATGGCCATGTTGCGGCCGGAAGTGGACGGTCGGAGATGTACGACAAGTGACCCGTAAAGTGCGGGGATCAGAAGTGAAGCGACAACAAAAGTCGTCTCGGTAGTATGGCGGTTCACTTCTAGGAGATGAATTGCCGGGACCAGCCAGCACAGATCCACTGCTGCGCGAAAACTGGCGGCAATCATGCGATTACTCAACAGAGTGACCCCATTGGTTTGCAATTTCTTCCCACCTCCTTTTTCCGCCCAGGGTGTGACAACGTACTCCCGGTACATTGGGCCCAGGGGGGTCTCCGGTGTACAGAAGGGTGACTGCGTGTCCGTCCCTGGCCAGTCGCTCGATCTCCGCCTGCAGGTTCTCTGTCAGCAGAGCCGATATTATGACCAGACTTGCGCCGTACGACTCAGCTGCATAACGCCGGAGAATATGTTCCAGGGGTCGGCTGGCGTGCGGTGCGCTCTGAGCGAGCATGGACAGAATTTTCCGGAGCTGTCGCGGGTCGGAAGAGGGATCTGCCTGGAGTCGCGGTGCACTTTCATCCCGGCCCTCCTTGTGCAGGTTCCCGTTGCTGTAAAGGCCGAGCCGGTATCCGCGCCTGCTGCCGTACCGGGCTACCGAGGCCGCAGCGCAGAGCGTCAGTTCAAGGAATTCGGTGACCGCGCCCTGCCAGGCTCTTTCCATTGTGCGGAGGTTGGCAAATAATAGCATTTCCGGGCTCCTGATACCCTCCATCTGACGCGTCATCAGCTCGCCCGCGGCGGCTGTGGCGGGCCAGTGAATGTGTCGGACGGGATCTCCCGCTTCGTACGGCCGTGCGCCGGCCACGGAAAAAGGGTCGCGGAACAGCCACCTTTGGTGTTCCGGATCGCCGAAGGGATCGTCTGCCGCGACGCCGAGATCCTCAAGGGGTATGGTGATTGGATAGACCAGGATTGACTCCCGGCTTGTAACCCGCAGCTCTGAGAAAGTCAGGCCCAGCGGGTCCCAGATCCGTACTGTCGTCGGACCCACCGGATAAAAGCCTCGTGCGGTGACGCGTGCGGTATAGGTTCGCCGTATGCGCTGATACCACGCCAGACCGGTGCGGATGATCAGCCGCTGCCGGTGGCGGCGGTGCTGGCTTGCGACTCCAGTGAGATGGAAGCCGCGGTGCTGGACAAGGTCGGTCACTTCGATCCAGGGCAGCGGCAGTACGGTCGGGTTGTCCAGCTGCACCTGCAGCTTCAGATCATCACCCGTCATGCAGCGACGGGGAATTGCGGCATGTTCATACCGGATGTGTCGTGCCGCAGCCTGCGCCCACATCCTGCCAGCCAGCAGTATCAAGCCAACTGCCAGCGCCAGAAAGGTGACGGGGGATATCTGTGTGAATACCCCAGTCAACAGAAGCGCGACAAAGAAGAGGGTGAGCCAGCTGTCCCTTTTCATGATCCAAGATCCTCACCTGGTACGGGGATATCTTTCAGAACCTCGTCCAGTATTGTTTCACCTTCCCGTCCACGTAGCCAACTATCCTCGCTGGCGACGAGCCTGTGACCCAGAACTGGAGTGGTCAGATCTCGCACGTCGTCGGGAGTGACAAATTCCCTTTCGCGCAGAAAGGCCAGTGATCGTGCGGCAGATGCGAGCATTATGGCACTGCGAGGGCTGGCGCCGAGTTCTATCTCCGGTCGCTGCCGGGTTCTTCGTACGATGGTGACGATGTAACGTCTGATTTCCTCCGATATATGAATATCCTGCGTCATGCTGGACAACCCTTGCAGTTGCTCCCGGTCAACTACCGCTGACACTCGTTCCTCCGGATTCTGCATGCGAGGATATCTTTCGACCACGGCCATCTCATCGCTTTCACTCGGGTATCCGAGGAAGATTCGCATCAGGAATCGGTCCATCTGGGCACTGGGCAGCGGGAAGGTTCCCGACATCTCCACTGGGTTCTGCGTGGCCAGTGTTATGAATGGGCGTTCGAGATCGCGGGTGCGCCCGCCCACCGTCACCTGCTTCTCCTGCATGCATTCGAGGAGCGCTGCCTGTGTCCTCGGCGTCGCGCGGTTGATCTCGTCGGCCAGCAGCAGGTTGGTGAAGACGGGGCCAGCCTCGAAGTAAAATCCCCCCTGGCTCGGGTCGTATACGTTAGTACCCGTTATATCGGAGGGAAGTAGGTCGGGGGTGAATTGTATTCTACGGAAGTCCAGTCCCAGGGCCACGGCCAGGGTTCGGGCCAGCATCGTCTTTCCCACTCCGGGGACGTCCTCAATCAGCACGTGCCCGTCGCTCAAAAACGCGGTCAGCAACAGCTCGATACCCCGTTCATATCCAATGATCACTTCACCGATGGTGTTTCTTATTTGATCGAGGGATTTTCTTATGGATTCATCCATTGATTGCGAGGCCTCCTCATCTTTTGTGACCTGGGCGGTGCGGGCAATAAGCCCGTCCGAGCAGGATTTCAGCGTCTATGCAGACAATTCCTCTCACAGGGTAGCATAGCCATTACTGATAGCTTCCCGCGGAGCGAACAGTTCTCGATTGCACAATGCTTTCGCGGCGGAGAGGAAGGAAACCTTCATGTTGGATCGAGCCGATTTTTCTGCTGCGCACTGCCGGGTCGGCGGCGTCCTGGAACCCACTCGCCTGCAGTATTCCCGTACGTTCAGCAATTACACTGGCCATCGCATATGGATCAAGCCGGAAAACCTGCAGAGAACGGGAGCTTTTAAGGCCCGTGGGGCCTACAACAAACTGGCGAAGCTGTGCGCGGGGGGTAAGCCTGCCGGGGTCATAACGGCCTCCTCAGGTAATCACGCGGCCGCGGTTGCGTGGGCCGCCCTTCAATTCGGGGTGCGGGCCAGAGTTGTCATGCCAGAAGATGCCTCGCGCTCCAAGCTGGATGCGGTCGCCAGCTACGGAGGGGAAATCATCCAGCACGGGATTTACGCCGATGAGCGGAAGGAGCGCGCCAGAGATATAGCCGCGCAGGAGAAAAGCATTTACGTGGACTCTACCGACGATGAGGACGTAATCGAGGGCCAGGGAACCTGTGCGCTGGAGATACTGCAGGAGAAGTCCGATGTTGATGTCATTGTCGGTCCGGTGGGCGGAGGAGGCCTGATGTCCGGTGTGAGCCGGGCGAGCAAGGTGACTGCGCCCCGGGTGGAGATTGTCGCCGTCGAGCCTACCTGTTCCAGCAGTATGTACCAATCGGTGTGTGCCGGTCGCCCAGTGGAGGTCAATGTCGAGACCATCGCAGACGGGCTGCGCACCCGAATTCCCGGTGAGATTCCCTACTCCTATGTGAGTCAATCTGTGGACAGGTTTCACCAGGTGAGCGAAGATGATATCACCGATGCCATGCTGCTCGCACTGCAGCGGACCAAGCTACTGTTGGAGCCCTCAGGTGCCGTGGCGCTTGCTGGTTTGTTGGATGGCGCCGTGCCGGGTTCGGACAGAGATGTCGTTGTGATAGCCACAGGCGGAAATGTGGATCTGGATTTGCTGGCCACGTTGATCAGACGCGGACTGAGGCGCCAATGGGGAGAGGACATGCGCCCCGAGTGAAAGAGGGGAACCACGTGTCGGAATTGATGGTTGATGTGACTTTCACCTGCGGGCAGCTGGAAGATACTGATCTTCGCGATGCAGGAGTGGTGGTGGTCGATATACTCCGGGCCTCCACCACCGTGACTCAGGCCCTCGCTGCGGGGGCCTCTGAGATACTGCCCGTCGGCGATCACGAGGAGGCATCAGTCCTGGCAGAGGCTCACGGTGCAAAGTTAGGAGGCGAGCGGGGTGGCCTTAGGTTGGATGGCTTTGACCTGGGCAACTCGCCGCTGGAGTATGTACCGAACACAGTCGCTGGTCGTACGGTGGTGCTTACGACCAGCAACGGTACAAGGGCAATGCAGTTGTGCGGCGATGCCCAGTGGGCGTTGATCGGCTCCTTCAATAATCTTGAGGCCGTGATGCGTTACATCCAATTTCACCTACCGCCCTCGCTCATCGTCGCCTGTGCGGGCACGGACGGTGGTAGGGCTGTTGCCCCCGAGGATGTGCTCTTTGCCGGGATGCTGCTGCAGCGCCTGAAAGAGCACGCGGAGCTAACTCTGAAGCCCGGTGGTGGGGGCGTCGTGTCCCTGGGCTATGCCTCTTCCTGCGGGGGGCTGCTCGCTGACTCCCTGCTGGATACCCCACACGGCAGGCACCTGTGCGAACTGGATATGGCAAATGACGTTCGCTGGGCGGCGCAGCTGTCTGTTGTTGACTCAGTGGGTGTTCTGCGCGAAGATGAGGCAGGGATGCTCAGGGTAGTTCAGTTGGAGGAGACTGAAACGGAGTGAACGACGTCAGAACGCTGCTGCGAATTGGGCTCTTTGTGGCTGTTACCGCCGGTCTGTCTTTCATACGTGTTCCGCTTCCGTTTTCGCCTGTGCCGGTTACGGGTCAGACGCTGGGAACCATGCTTGCCGGGCTGCTTCTGGGTGCGCGCGCAGGGGCGGTGAGTCAGCTGATTTACGTCTTGCTGGGATTTACCGGCCTGCCGTTATTCGGGGGGCTGGGTGGCGCAGCCATACTGCTCGGCCCCGCCGGGGGTTATCTGATCGGTATGATTTTGGGCGCATGGGTGACCGGGATCATTTCGCGTGGGCGGGAGGGTGTGCCGATCATGTTTATCAGCTGTCTGATCGGCGGCGCGCTCATCGTCTACATTCCCGGCGTCTGGCAGCTTGCCCGCGTTACTGGCATGGATATACGGGGTGCAGCGGCGATTGGTGTTCTTCCGTACATCCCGGGGGACATAGTCAAGTCGGTGGCGGCAGTCGGTGCTGCTGCAAAGATTCGGACACATCTGGATCTTCGTGACCGGGGGTGAAAGCATAATGCTGCTTGTGCGCGAGGCGATACTGCTGTCATTGATGGTTCTCATCGTGGCAACCGTTGCTCTCGTGCCCGGCTGTCAACCGTCCTCTTCGTCCATTGTGTCCGAAGCAGAGACACCTGATGTAAAGCTCGAGGATGTACCCGTGCTGCAAGAGGATGATCAGTCCGACGTGCTTCAGGTAGTGTTGTGGGGAGAGGTGACGCTGAACCCGGCCGAAATAACCAGCGACGATCTGACCTCCAGTTTGCTCGCGCGCCATCTGTACCGCCGCCTAGTCCACGTCTGTCCTCGCGGTGATGTGCACCCCGATGTTGCCATCAAGTGGCGATCCGAAGAGGGCGGGCGAGTCTGGAAATTTGAAATCTGCCAGGAAGCGGTCATGCACGACGGGACACCAATTACTGCCGAGCTGCTGCGGGACATCTATGCAAATGCAGCCGATGACTCACCACTCGCTCGCAGGCTCCGGGATCTGAAGCGGGTGGAGGCCAGTGATGAGGGAGTGCTGCGTTTTTTCCTGAAGGAGCCAGATCCAGATTTTCCATCCGCTGTTGCAGGGGATCCCGCCCTGTCCATTGGCCTCCTGTCCGACGGAGAAGGTGTGGTAGGCAGCGGACCATATCAGTTCATCAGGCACAGCTCGCGTGGTGGCATAATACTTCGGGCCGTCGATCCGGACGGTGAGGTTTTTCCGGCTATTGAGTTCTTCCCCCTGTCGCCAGATGCGGTCGATGGTTCCCGGGAGCAGTGGAGTCCAGAAGTGGGCGCACTGCTGGGTGGGGCCGATGCTGTGGTGCCTTTCGGTCCGGAGGCGGCCCGTCGTTTGACGGTTGCTCTCGGACTTCGTGAGGAATTGGGCCCGTCCCCTAACGTGCGCGGGATCGTGGTTAATGACCGCGGCATTCTGGAGGATGTAAGGGTGCGACGGGCGTTGTTCTCCGCCGTCGGACGGGGTGAGGAGCTGCTGGATGTCTCCGGGTCGCCTTATGACTCGCTGCTTCCCGTTGATACCTGGCTACCAGCCGGGCATTCGCTTCAGGAAGATAAAGAAGCACGGATGAGTCTTCAGCATAGCACGCTACGTGTGGCTGCTGAGCTGGAAGATGCCGGCCTCAAACGTCGCGAGGATGGGACCTGGCAGCGCAGTACGGAAGTTGGAATTGGGGTTCCCATCAGGCTTACTTTCCTCGTGCCCGAGGATGTGTATGCCGGGGGAGAGAAAGTGGCTCGCCTCGCCGCAGACAACCTCGAGGATGCGGGACTGCCTGTAGATCTTGAGGTTCTCCAATGGAGCAGTTTCTCCTCGCGTTTCTTCGCTTCCGACTATGACCTGGCCTTGATCGGCTGGTCTCGACCCACACCGGCGGCCAGCGAGCTCCTCCGTCCCTGGCTGGATTCGGGTGGTGCTGTGACGATTAACCGGGGGGATCATCTCCAGCTGGATGCATTGTTCAGAAACTCCGACTTCTCAGCCGCCAGGGTTCTGGAAGGAGCGCGGGAGGATTTCCGGCTCCTGCCCCTGTACAGTGTGCCCATCATACTTGCACTGGGCTCTGAGGTTGACGCCGATTGGAAAGAATCATTCATACCCCTGTTGATTCCACGTGAGTGATGAGATCTGCGCATTTCCTCGGTTGAGATCCCGACAGAAAAAGAACAGCCTCCCACCATCAGAGCATGGGTTTATCTCATATAATACATTGATTGATCCTTGGGAGGTGGTGCCGGTGAGCGGTTCGGTCAAAGAAAAGGGGGAGGCGAGGGTGTGTGAACTTGTGCCGACTCAGCCGCAGTCACGTGGAGCGAGCGGCGAGGCTCGTCTGGATGACAGGGATGATGTGGTGGAAATTGCTGTGCGGGATCTGGCTCATCCGTCGTATTTTGGACGGGACGTAGTGACTGGAGGCAGTTTTAATCTCTACGAGGTGTGGCTGAATGACCCCGGGCGTGATCATCGAATATGTTTGGGCTCGCTCCGGCGCGAGGGAGTGCACTGGCACATGAATCGGACGACGCAAGTCCCGGTGCAGCAGTTTGACCAGGTTCTGATCACGGCTGAACACGACACCTGCCCCGCTGTTTCCAGCGGGTCGGTGGTGATGGTAGGATGTTGTTGTGACGTGTAATCCGGGTCATGAGGGGAGAGCGATGCCTACTTAATGGACCTCAGCTTCTTGAGTAAAATTCGAGAGTGGTCTAGTCTACTCGCCGACCGCAAAGTAGTTCTGGGTTTTGCCGTTGCCGCAACTGCGCTGCTGCTTGTTGTGCGCGGCATGGCCGTGGAGCCGCAGGATGAAGGGGGTGAGGCGCCGCCGGAGGAACCGGATCTCGAAGTTGCCCGGGTGGAAGAACCAGCTGAGGGAGGATCCCTGCGCGTGGCCATGCCAGAGAAACTGTCCACACTTGATCCTCACCGGGCCACGACCCCTTCAGAACGAATGGTCGTATCGGCTCTGACAGACCCACTCTTTTCTTTTGATATGTCCGGGGGGGTCGGACGGGGAGTGCTAAAAGATTGGGACGTGGATAATGCCGCCACGGTTTACACGCTGAATCTCCGCCCGGATGTTTATTTTACCGATGGGACGCGGCTGGACGCGGAGGCCGTGAAATACAACCTCAAGAGGATGCAAGAGGTGGGTTCACCGGTTATGGTTGGGGCCTGGCTGGCCTCCATTCGTGAGGTGCAGGTCACAGATGATCTGCAGCTGCGCATAGATCTCTGGCACCCGGATCCCCAGCTGCCTTTCAATCTTTCACGCGCAGAGACGGGCCTGGTCTCGCCGCAGACGGCCTTTGAAACAGAAGATGGCAAACAAGAGGAACTTACTCTTGCCCCCGTTGGGCTCGGGCCATTTGCTGTAGATGATCCCCAGATTGAGCATGCGTTCTTGCGCGAGCAGGAAGAGGAAGCTGAACCCCCAGATGATCTGAGTGAGCTGACTCTGAGTTACTTTTCCGAATACTGGCGCGGACGTCCCCGCCTGGATTCACTGACCTTCGTGTATGCAGAAGCAGATGATCCTGAACGACTTCTCGGGCGGGGCATCGATGTGGTGACGGAGGTGCCCCCTGGCTATTCTATTGGCGAGGATCTGGGCACAAATCTGGTGCGCCCCAACCTGGATCATCATATTATGTCCCTAAATCTCGCAAGTGATGGTTTGCAGGAGAGGGCGGTGCGGCGAGCTCTGCATCACGCCATCGATCGGGAGAGCATAATCGACCGGATCTATTCCGGTGATGCCGATGAGTTGTTCATTGGGGGGCACCCCGCTGATCCCGGCGGGCACGTGGAGGAGGAACCAGATCTTGAGCGTGCTGAGCACTTGCTTCGGACCTCGGGTTACGGCGAGGATGATGATCCGCTCACCCTTAACATGCTCTCCAATGCGGACGAGGAGAGGGTGGCCGTTTCACGGGAGATTGCAGATCAGTTAGGCAGGTTCGGTATAGAGCTCGACGTCGAGATTTTGCCCGATGAAGAATACTATAAGCGGATGCGCGCTGGTGAGTACGATATTTCCTACTGGGTGCTTATTCCGCAGCTCGCTGATCCCATGGGATATACCGCTAATCTGCGGTCTGATGCGCATTGGAATGTTTCACAGATCTGGCGCGAGGACGATCTGAGGACGGTGAAAAGCCGGATAGATGACCTTCTCACTGATGCTTCCCGGACTACAGAGGAGAGAGATAGGCTTGAATACTACCGGGAGTTCGCGGAGTTGGCGGCGCGCGAGCAGCTGTACGTCAGTCTCTGGATAACCGGTACCAGGGCCGTGGTTGCCGATCATGTCCGGGAGGTCGACGTATCCTACGGATTTTCCTTCTGCTTTTGGGAGACCTGGCTGGCCTTAGATGAGTAGCTCATTCCCGAGTATTTGTGTGGGACCAGCCCCCTACCCATCCCGCGTGAAAGACGAGGAGTATTCTGGTACAGTGATTGTCCTCTTTTCCGTAGGTGATCACAGTAGGATGCATTTCTGGTCTTCTGTGCACGGTGTGCATGCGTTCGCATCCGCGGCCAATCAACACCCCCCCCGCAGTAGCACTTCCCCTTGCAACAGCTGTTGGTCTCTTTTCCAGGTTTCTAGACACAATGGAAGGGCCAGCCCCTCTGGGGGTATGCTGTTAGCACAACTAATAACCAGCAGAACTTGAGAGAAGCCGGCACCATGAATGATGCCATATTTGCTGGTCTGGATGTGCACAACGAACATGTCCCGCTTGATGTGGAATTTGGATCAGCCCATTGCTCCCGATTCATCCGGTTTCCTCCGTTTCTTGATTATCCTGCCAGGGGATGATCTCGAGGTATTGGGCTGGGTGCACCTGGTGCTGCTGGAGACCGGCCACCTGGTGGTGTGATCACTCCATCTGGGGCCACATGGTTCCCGCAGTTGAGTTCGGGTTTTCGTT
>PWGR01000188.1 GCA_003554565.1 Clostridia bacterium | reverse complement strand
CCCGCCACCGGTGCCAGGCGCAGTATCCGGTCATTTGAGTAATTTGCGCCCCGGGATCTGGCCGGGTCAACTTGCCGTTCTGCTCCTGGGGCAGCGTGCATTTTTCGTCTCCCGGCAGCCTTTTCATCACCACGCGGCCATCAGGTGCTTCATACCTGATGATATGAGCCGGTCGGTGCACCGTCAAAGCTGTCATCCGACGGGCGCAATGTCAACGACTATTATACCTGCCGGAGAATCCATTTTCGCGGCAATCTGCCCGTCGGCTGCCCCTCCGACCAGACGTATGGTTGAGGTGTCAATCCGGCAGGTGAGCTGGATGTTTCGGGTGACGGTCCGGGTCGATCATTCCCGCGCCCATCTTCGCGCGAATATGACAACAAACAGGGCCATGGTAAAGCCGCCCACCAGGGACTGCAATCCAGCGATGTATTTCAACCATCCCGTGGGGTAGAGGTCACCGTAGCCCAGAACAGAGAAAGTCTGTGCACTCAGATACAGCATAGCGCCGAACGTTGTCACCGGCTCATCCTCCCGGTGCATGTCATATATCCCGGCGGTAGATAGCATGCCCCCTGAGTGGTATATTCCGGCGAAGACAAAAATCAGGACCACTGCGGTTACGAGTAGCCTCTGCCAGCTTGTGGCGTACTTGCAGGTCCAGTCAACCAGCATCGTCTCAAGCAAGTGTGAAAGACGGATGCTCAGGGAGCCCGGGGTGCGATGTGTCTCCGCCTGCCGCCTGGACCTCATCTCCTGAACGTACATCTCATCAGCATCTGCGGTCCGGCCGTTGGCCTGGAGGGAGTCCTTCTGGATTCTGAAAGCCTCCCTTCGTGCGTCCGGCCGGTGAATACGGCTTACTTCCCCACCGGCATCACAGATTCCCACTCCCTGTCGGAGGACTGTGTGTGTGAAGTCCAGCCGGCCGCGGAATTCACCGCCGGTGAATTCGGCATAGCGGGCGAATATCGTCGCAATGAATGATGCATCGGCGGCAAAGAGGGTTCCCGCAAAGCGGGCCGGCCCGACGAATTCGGAGAAACTGAAATTAGCGTCCCACCTGAACGCTGCACCGCTGAAATCGGCGCGTGATGCAAACCGGCAGTGATTGATAAATGCTCCACCCTTGAAGACGGATCTGGCAAACGAAACATGTCCCGAAAAAGTGCTGCCCGTAAAATCCACCCTGTCTTCGAAACGCGCCCCGGAGAAATCCACCTGTCCGTCAAACCTGGCCCGGCGAAGATCAACCTCCCGGGAAAAGACGGTGTTTGCGAACAGTCGTGATGATGCTGTGAGCCCAGCATTTGCTGGTTTTCCAGTTGGCGGGGGAAAGACATACCCGGCCCAGTCAGCGCGGCCTGCAAGCACGAGTTGATCATCATCTTCAACATAATCGGAGTCCTCTTCATCGACGAGCTGTGCATAGAAGAGCTGGGACTGTTTGTGGTTCTTGTCCGGGTGATGGAAGAGGCAGTAGCCTTCCGCTCGGATATCACTGCAGTTTCCGAAGTGGCTCTTCCTACATTGATCATTCAATGACCGAAGATCCTCCCGGAATCAAGGTTCAGACGGTGCAATCCGGTGACTTATTATGCCCGTCGCCCTTGCAGGAATATCTGCCCCGCCGCAATATAGGACCGGTGGCTCAGGGCATTGCTGTTGGAACACGAACTGTGGGGGAATGTGCTTCGAAGCCTCCTGTAGACCAGAGCAACAGCATGGGTTTGCTGGAGGTAGTTCACTGATAAGCGTTGTCCTGTCATGGGGTGGCCCACACCCCGTTCGGATCAACGAGGTGCGGGCGCATGGCATATTGAAGGCTCCTACCAGGCGGCCACGTTCCCGTCTGTGCGGGGCTCGGTCGCCCCGGCCAGGGTCCCCTCTGCATCTTTCCAGATGATCTGTCCACGGCCAAATCCCCCGTGATTGGGGGCGATCTTTATGTCATGCCCGCGGCGAATAAGTGCGTCGGCCGTGTGATGGGGGAAGGTGGGTTCGACATATACGGTCCGTCCCTCCTCCCACCTCCAGCGCGGCGCATCGAGTGCGGCCTGCGGATTCAGCTGGAAATCAACTGCATTCATCAGAACCTGCAGGTGACCCTGCGGCTGCATGAATCCGCCCATGACCCCAAAGGGACCGATGGGCTCGTCCCCCCTGGTCAGAAAGCCCGGGATGATGGTGTGATAGGTTCGCTTACCGGGTTCGAGGTAGTTGGCGTGTTCGGGATCCAGTGAGAAGGTATGCCCGCGGTTCTGCAGGCTGATTCCCGTCTCCGGCACTACCAGGCCTGATCCGAATCCCATGTAGTTGCTCTGAATGAAAGAGACCATATTGCCGTCACCGTCGGCAGCAGCCAGGTAGACCGTCCCACCCCGCGGGGGTTCTCCGGGGGCAGGGTCAAGTGCTTCGTCTCCGATGAGCGCGCGCCGCTGCTCCGCGTACTGTGTACTCAACAGCTGCTCGACCCTGACACGCATGTATTCGGGATCGGTTATGTAGTGCAGGCCGTCGGAGAAGGCCAGCTTGAGAGCTTCTATTTGCCGGTGGTAAGTGCCCGTGTCCTCTTTCGCGACAAAATCGTCACTGCCCAGGATGTTCAGGGCGAGCAGGGCGATCAGTCCCTGACCGTTGGGCGGAATTTCCCACACATTATACCCGCGGTACTCGACACCTATGGGATCCACCCACTGCGGTTCGTACGAAGCGAGGTCGTCCCCAAAAAGGTAGCCGCCCGAGCGGCGGGAGAATGCATCGATCTTCTCCGCCAGCTCCCCGCGGTAGAAGGAGTCGGCCTCCGTCTCTGAAATGGAGGCCAGGGTGGCAGCGTGACCCGGCGAGCGCCATATCTCCCCGGCCCGCGGGGGACGCTCATCGGGGGCGAATGTGTCAAACCAGGATGAAAATACCTCATCACGCATGAGGCTCCGATATCTCTGGTAAGCTGCATTCCATGCCCGCGCCAGGACGGGGGAGAGGGGGTATCCCTCTTCCGCGTACTGGATCGCCGGGGCGAGGCTTTCCTGCAGCGGAAGCCGCCCGAACCGTTCCGAAACGGCGGCCCAGGCCGCCGGCGCACCGGGGACTGTGACCGGAAGAGGTCCGAAACGGGGCATTTCTTTGCGGCCTGTGGAGCGCACCTCTTCGGCGTTGAGGGACTGCGGGGCGGGCCCGCTGGCGTTCAATCCGTGGAGGCGGCCACCGGAGTGAATAAGGGCAAACGCATCGCTCCCGATGCCGTTGGAAGTGGGTTCGGTGACCGTCAGGCAGGCCGCTGTGGCCACTGCCGCGTCTGCGGCATTTCCGCCGGCCTGCAGAATGCGCAGTCCGGCCTGGGCGGCCAGGGGCTGCGAAGTGGCGACCATGCCCTTTCGGGAGTAGACAGTCATACGCCGCGATGGATATGGGTGATGCAGTGGATCGTATTTCATGCATAATCCTCCCTAATATTGCGCTGTGCAAGATATCTGATCATTTCTGGATGCTGCCCCAGTCTCCTGCCTGCAGCCGGTGGATGGCTGAGCCGCCGCAGCGGAAGCTACTGCTGCATACATGCTCCGCTTTTGGGGTAAATACCTGAACCGTTCTCAGTACATACTAACGCTGTGCAAACATTCCATATGAAGGGGTGAGGTTGGTGCGTGAGAAGATCCCGGAGCAGGAATCAGGGTGAGTGTACATGATCCGGTGCAAAAAATGTACGAGCGGCTGAAAGAAGATGAGATGAGCAACGTCTTTGATCGCTTTGACCCGCAGGAGAAGATCCGGTGCGAATTCTGTCGTGCCGGGGTGAGCTGCCAGCTCTGCACGCACGGCCCGTGCAGGATTTCTGACCGCGCCGGTGCAGTCCTCGGCGTGTGCGGCATCGATCGGAACGCGCTGGCCATGCGGGATCTTTTGATACGGAATGTCATGGGAGCAGCAATTTACACGCATCACGCCTACCAGGCCTTTCGCACCCTGAAATCCACAGCGGAGGGCAAGACGCCCTTTCATATAGCTGATCCTGAGAAGCTGGTGTGGCTGGTTGATCTGCTCAATGTCCCCACCTCGGGCGATGTCAATCAGATGGCGTTTTCCCTGGGTGATTTCCTCACCGGGCAGCTGCATCACGACTACGACGAGCCGAGCCCCATGGTCGAAGTGTTTGCACCAGAGGCGGGGAAGAAGCTGTGGAGAGAACTCGCTATCTATCCCGCGGGAGTGATGTATGAGATATCGGATGCGACGGCCAGCTGTCTGACCAATGTTGACGGAGATCACACGTCCCTGGCCAAAAAAGCCATGCGTCTGGGAATTGCCTCTGTCTACACCAGCCAGATTGGTCTGGCACTGGTGCAGGACATACTCTTTGGTGCGCCGGCCCCGCACGAGGTGGACGTGGATCTGGACATAATGGATCCGGATTACGTGAACATCGTGTTCAACGGGCACCAGCCCTGGACCGCGGTGGCCACTATAGCCATGGCACGGGACCTTTACTGGCAGGAAAAAGCCAGAGAGGCGGGGGCTGAGGGACTCCGGGTGGCGGGATCGATCGAGACCGGTCAGGGAGTCCTCCAGCGTTTCCCGGTGGATGAGGTGTTTGTCGGGCTGACGGGGAACTGGCTCACGATAGAACCCCTGCTGGCGACGGGGACGGTGGATGTTTTTGCCATGGACGAGAACTGCTCACCGCCCAATCTCGCTCCTTACGCCGACAAGTATCAGGTAACCCTGGTGAGCGTAAATGACCTGGTGCGGATGCCCGGACTGAAAATCCACCTCGACTGCAAGCCTCCGGAGGCAGAGAACATCGCACAGCAGCTGATTGATCTGGCCATTGAAAACTTCCGGAAACGACACGGGCAGGTGACTCCCAGGGTTCCCGAGCACAGGACGAAGGCGATCGCCGGTTTTTGCACTGAAGCAGTGCTCGGGGCGCTGGGCGGGGGCATGGATCCACTCCTGGATGCTGTGAAGAAGGGGCAGGTGAGGGGAATCGTCGCCCTGATCAACTGCACCACCCTCGCCAACGGGCCGCATGACCAGGTGACAGTCGACCTGGTGCAGGAGCTGGTGCGGCGCGACATACTGGTAGT
>PWGR01000008.1 GCA_003554565.1 Clostridia bacterium | reverse complement strand
GGCGGGGCCTTCTTTCGATACATACAACGGGGGATGCTGGTTGTTGATGAGGACGAGGAGATGATGGCGCTGATGCTTTCAGGCAGCAGGGTGCGGGCAGTAGGATTGGAGATAGATTCAGGGGCTGTGCGGGCGGTCCAGCTGGGCCGCGCCGGTGGTGGAGTGCGTTTGACAGCCGCCGGCCGCTGCGAGCTGCCGCACGGCGCGGTGGTGGCCGGTGTGGTGGAAGAAGTGGAGGAAGTATCGGATGCCCTGCACAGGTTGTGGTCCGCGGCGGGTTTTTCAACCCGCAATGTGGTGGTCGGGGTGGCCAACCAGGGCATGTTCATGCGCTCGATCACCTTTCCTCATGTTCCCCGTGAGAACCTGGAAGACGCCCTCCGGCTGCAGGCAGGAGACTACCTGCCCATTCCGCTGGAGCAGCTGGTCATGGACTTTGCCGTGCTGGACGAGACGACCGGGGAGAGCTCGGAAGAGCACTACGAGCTCCTTCTGGTGGCGGTACGGCGGGAGCAGCTGCAGAGGACTCTCGATTCTCTTGCGGACGGCGGGCTGCGGCCGCTGGTCGTGGACTCCTCACCGCTCGCGCTGGCCCGGAACCTCCCGGAGCGAAACCTCACCGGTACCATCATCCTCGCTGATGTGGCCAGTGGGGTCACCAGCCTGCTGGTCGTCTCCGAGGGGCTGCCGGTATTTGCCCGGGTTTCACCGGTCGGCCTCGCCGCTCTCATGGCTGAGCTGCAGCATGAGGGTGAGGCGGATCAGCGGACCCTGCTTTCCGACAGTTGTATCGACCGCGAGACCCTGGAGCCGTGGGGACGCGAGCTGGCACAGGAAATAAACACCTCAGTGAATTACTACCTCACCCAGAGCTACGTCGAGGGCGTCGATGCGTTAATCCTCAGCGGGTGTGGTTCGCGCGTCCCCGGGATTCGCGAGATCCTGGAGGATGCCCTGGACATGCCGGTCAGATCTCTCGATCCCCTGGAGCGCATAGCTTCGGTCCGGGACCGGACTGTCGACTGGGAAAGTGAGGCAGCTGACTTTGCTGTGGTTATTGAGCTGGCTCACCGGGCCATTGAGGAGGGATCACAGTGATCCGCGTGAACCTGCTGCCGCCGGAAATAAAGAAGGCCCGGAGGATGGCCCGTCAACAGCTTTACATAGGTATCGGGGTTGCGGTACTGGTGGTGATTATGCTCCTGGGCAATCTGGTGCTACGCTATCAGACCGCTCAGCTGCGGCGGCAGGCGGATTCGGTGCAGGAACACAGGGAGGCCGTGGAGGTTTCAGTGCAGGAACATGAGCCGTACGTCGTCCTGGATGCGCGCGTGCGGGAGCGCGCCGCACTCCTGCAGCGGGTCATGGGTGCACCGCCACAATGGACCCGGATCATGCGGAGCATGGGAGATAAGATCCCCGAACACGTGTGGCTCACTGACCTCCGCATGGTGGTCGGGGAAGCGGGCGAGGAAGGTGAGGAAGAGCCGGGACAGGTGATGCTGCGGGGATACACGTACGAGCATCCTGATACCGCGGACTGGCTCGATACCCTGAAGGGTATGCCGGGGTTGGACGATGTACGTTGCGCTTTCTCGATCGAAGAGACACAGGACCGATTCCTTCTGGTGGAGTTCGAGGTAAGCTCGCAGCTTTTGCCGGGTGAGGATTTCCAGCCGCCAGAGGTGGGTGATTACGATTGATACGGAGGTACTGAGCCTGCGGAGCACAAAGATAGTCCTGGTCGTTGGCGCTCTCGTTATTTGTGGACTGGCCTTTGCCAATTACCAGCAGTATGGTGCGATGGCCGATGCCCGTCGCTGGCTCATTGATGAAGAGAAAGAAGTGGAGGAGGCGGAGGCGCAGCTCAAAAGCCGGCTGGACCTGGCGGAGAGGGAAGAGGCGATGGAAAAAGCCCTGCAGAGCATGGAACGGATGGTGCCTCCCCGGCCGGGGGAAAGCGAGATCATATCGGACATTCAGTCCTGGGCGGATGATGCGGGAATTGGCTTCATATCCATTCGGTTCGCAGATCGGATCGATGATGAACAATACGTGCAGATGCCGCTGGAGCTTTCCTTTGAAGGCCACTACACCGACATGCTTGACCTGACGCGGTACCTGATCGAGGCCGACCGGGCATTTCGCATAGAAGAACTCCGTATGGGTTCAGCCCAGGGGAGCCCCCCGGTGCTCAGCATATCCGTTCGCTGCAGTGTCTTTTTCGCGACCGATGAGTAGGGAGTGTGGTTCGTCGATGAAGGGAGCAAGGGAGGAATCAAGATTCAGGCATATGGCGCGGGCCAGGACGGTAGCGCTCTGCCTTTTCTTCATTGTGCTCGGTGTTCCGGTCCTGAGTGCGCTGGCCGGGGGAGGGTACTCAACCAGCCCGGCAACTGCCTCGAGTTATCCCGGCGATCCGTTCCGCCTGCCGCGGATGCTCGAGGAGGAGGATATTGAGGAGGAGCCGGAGGAGGAGCCCCGCGTCATCAGGCGCTATAGCACAGAACACGTGCCGGCCCGGGTGATCCAGGATCTCGTCGGTACGCTGGGCATTGACGTTCAGACTGTCATATTTCCTACAAATGCCTACGTCATGTGGGTGAGAGGCACAGAGGATGCTCATGCCCGGCTGCGGGACGTGATGATGACCGCGGACGTGCGGGGTAACCAGATGTCGCTGGACTACCAGATGCTGACACTCCAGTACATAACGCCGGACCGGGCGGTGGATTTGCTCGAGGAAATCGGAATAGATCTCGAACGATACTTCTACTACGGGCTGACGCTGGTGGTTTTCGATGAGGAGATCCTGAACAGGTGGGAAGAGGTGGCCGAACTGGTCCGGAGCTTCGACGGTCCCCCGTCACACAGAGAGGTCGTCTTCACCTACTCTCTCGAACATCTGTCGGTAGACGATGCCGGGGGGATTCTCGGGAGCATGGATCTCGAGGGAGTGACCACTCGGCCCTTTGATTATCCGGATTCCGATATTGCCCATGAGATGATCGTGATTTGCCCGCCGCACCTGGAGGATCACGTTCGTGCGGTGCTCGCGGACATCGACAGCAGGCGCAGCTCCGTCCGTATGCCCCTCGATTCCGCGAGGGGTGAGGGGGCAAGGGAAGAGCTGATGGGCAAGCGGGGCCTGCTTGCGCGTCTGTCGGGCCTCTCGGAGCGGAGCATGCGCATCTCTGAGAATCTGATGGGGGATGATGATGACCCGTGGTACGTGTTGTGGGTGGAGGAGACCCCGGATAACATTCAGCTCCTGCAGAGCCTGCTGGACGAATTCAACTGATGGGAGATAGGCCTGCGCGGGAGGTGACGACCGGCAGGCAAGACTGCAATGCCTGCGGTGCGGCGGGGCGCATCTCCTGAATCCAATCGTGTTCCGTCATCCCAGCCACCAGCTGAGGATCTCATCTCCCCAGAACAGAACCAGTAGAAAACCAAACGAGAGAAACGGGCCGAACGGCACGGCCGGTCGCCCGTTTATGATGGTCATGCCGAGGATGCGCTGGGTTATCTCCGGCTCCTCGGAATCGAGGTCAATTCTCACTCCCTCGATACGGCGGAGATCGCGGTTAAACAGCAGCATGACTGCCCCGGAGAAAAGCAGCGCAGCAACTGACCCTATGAGAATAGCCGGGACGAGGGGAAGTGGTCCGAGTGCGGTTCCCATGAATGCTCCCAGCTTCACGTCACCCATGCCCATCCCCGCCCCACGGGTGGCCAGCAGCAGGACGAAAAACAGGCCGGCTCCGAGGACCGCGCCCAGCGCGGCCCGGGTCGGGGCAGGTCCGAACGGGTCAAGCTGCAGGGCGGCTGAAAGAGCCGCGACTCCCAGCGCCGGAAGGACCACGACGTTCGGGATGATGGTGTGGCGAAAATCAATGAAGGCCACCAGCACGCAGCAGGTGCCGTATGCGAGGTACACGGCGACCGCAGCCAGATCAAGGCCGAGGTGCAGGTAGGTGGCCACGAAGAGGACCACCATTGCTGCCTCCACTGCGAAGTAGCGCGGGGCTACTTTTCCCCGGCAGTGGCGGCAGCGGCCCAGCAGTACGATATAGCTCAGCAGAGGGATCAGATCAGCTGCTGACAGCTGTGAACCGCAGTCTGGACACCTGCTCCGCCCGCTCAAGGGTTTGCCGGCGGGAATCCGGTGAATCAGCATGTTGCAGAAGCTTCCCCAGACTGCACCCGCCGCGGCGAAAAAAGTGATGTAGTAAGTCTGCATATGTCAAACCTCCCACCGGTACTTCCTCATGTTTCGTCGGGACCCGCCCGGTACCCTTCCCGGACCGGGGAGGAGGGGGAGGAGGTGCTGGAGAATAAGCTAGGGGCAATGACACATTGGGAAGAGTGCGCGGCGCTGAAAGGTGAGGCTACTGCATGGACAGAAAACTCCGACGCAACTTCCTGGGCCGCAGATTGGTGGAGGCAGGCGTCATCACGGAGGACCAGCTGCGCGAGGCGCTGACCGATCAACGCGCACAGGGCGTGGATAAGGAACTTCTCGGCAAGGTCCTCGTGGAGCAGGGGGCCTGTACAGAGGAGGATATAGCCCGGGCTGTGGCCGAGCAGGCCGGGGTGCCCTGGGTCACGCTCGAGGAATACCCTATAGACCCGGCAGCCACCGCCACGCTTTCGGCCAAAGATGCCCAGAAATACAGGGCACTGCCCGTCGCTTTCCGGGACCGCAAGCTGGTGGTGGCCATGCGTTATCCCACCGATATTGTGGCCCTGGACGACCTGCGCGCCCTGACGGGTTTTGATATAGAGCCAATTGTGGTCACCGACACCGACCTGGACCGCTTCATCGAGCGGTATGCCCACAGCAGCATGGACGTGACGGCGGCGGCGGAGGAAGAGGATCTCGAGGGCGAGCCGGCGGAGGATGAAGTGGTTGATACGGACGCCGACGACGTCCAGCGTCCGGCGGTGCAGCTGGCGAACATGATCCTGACCCAGGCGGTGCGGGACGAGGCCAGTGACATACACATCGAGGCGCACGAGCGGTCCATGCGCATACGGTTCCGCATCGACGGGGTGCTGCACGATGTCATGCACCCGCCGCGGCGCATGCACGCCTCGCTGATATCGCGCATAAAGATCATGGCCAGCATGGACATAGCCGAGCGCCGGCTGCCGCAGGACGGCAGGATGACCCTCAATATTGAGGGCCGGGCCATCGACGTACGGGTGGCGTCGCTGCCCACCAGTTTCGGGGAGCGCCTCACCCTCCGTCTGCTCGACCGGGGGGACCGTCTGTTCACCCTGGAAGAGATGGGCATGCCCCCCGGGGTCCTGGATGATTTTCAGGAGGCAATCGACCTCCCGTACGGTTTCATCCTGGTTACAGGCCCGACCGGGAGCGGCAAGTCCACCACGCTGTACGCCAGCCTCCAGGCGGTGGACAGTGTCACAAACAACGTGATCACGGTTGAGGATCCCGTAGAACGTCGTATGGACGAGATCAACCAGGTTCAGATCAACCCGCAGGCTGGTCTGACCTTCGCTTCTGGCCTGCGATCCATCCTGCGCTGCGATCCGGACATAATTATGGTGGGAGAGATCCGGGACAAGGAGACCGCGCGCATAGCCATCGAGTCGGCACTGACCGGACACCTGGTATTCGCCACGCTGCACACCAATGATGCCGCGGGCGCGGTGAGCCGCCTCACGGAGATGGATGTGGAGCCGTACCTCACCGCCTCGTCCCTGGTGTGCGTGGTGGCGCAGCGACTGGCCCGGCGCCTGTGCAGTCACTGCCGGGAAGCGTATGAGATGGATGCGGGAGAAATAGAGGGTCTGGTAGGTCTGGCCGAGGGCTCCGGGGAGGATAGTGTCCTCCTTTACCGGGCCAAGGATGGTGGGTGTTCGAACTGCAGCTTCACCGGCTATCGCGGCCGCATTGGTCTGTACGAAATTCTCTTTGTGGACGACGAAATCCAGCGGCTGACACTGGAGAGACGTTCGGCGAGTGAGATCAAGAAGGCTGCGACCGCGGCGGGCATGACTACCCTGCGCCAGGATGGTCTACAGAAGCTTCTCGATGGTATAACGTCGCTGGAAGAAATAATGAGGGTGGTGTTATGAGCAAGACATACGATCTCGATGAGATACTGGAGGCTGCAGTGGAGGTTGAAGGTTCCGACCTGCACCTGACGCCGGGGCTTTCGCCCATGGTCCGGGTGCACGGCCATCTCCGACCGCTGGAGGATTACCCTCAGCTCAGCGCCGACGATGTGGCAGACCTGTTGTATTCAGTGCTTGAGCCCTATCAGAAGGAGGAGCTCGAGGAGGAATGGGAACTGGATTTTTCTCACGCCGTCTCCGGCGTGAGCCGCTTTCGGGGCAACATCATGCGGCAGAGGAATTCGCTGGCTGGGGTGTTCCGCGCGATCCCGTGGGCCGTCCCCCGGTTGGGGTCACTGGGTCTTCCGGAGTCTGTTGAGGATCTGTGCCACCTGCCGCGCGGGATGGTGTTGGTCACCGGACCAACAGGAAGCGGCAAATCGACTACCCTCGCGGCGATGGTTGGTCGCATCAACGAGGAACGCGGGGTGAACATCATAACCATTGAGGACCCTATCGAGTTCCTGCACGAGCACGACCAGGCCATAATCAGGCAGCGCGAGGTGGGAACTGACACCCATTCCTTCGCGGCTGCGCTCCGCCATGCCCTCAGACACGATCCAGACGTACTGCTCATCGGCGAGATGCGGGACCGGGAGAGCGTAGGCATTGCGCTTACGGCGGCAGAGACGGGACATCTGGTCCTGTCGTCGCTGCACACGCAGACCGCATCACTCACCATCCACCGCATCATTGATATGTTCCCCGAGGCCTTGAAGGATCAGGTGCGGGGACAGCTGGCCGATGCACTGCAGGGGATTATAGCCCAGCAGCTTCTGCCCCGGGCGGACCGCTCCGGTCGGGTGGTGGCGGCGGAGGTTTTCGTGTCCACGTCGGCTGCCCGGAACCTGATCCGCGAGGGGAACGAGCACCAGCTGAACAGTGTGCTGGAGACGGGGCGCTCGGCGGGTATGCAGACCATGGATTTTGCCCTTGCCAACCTCAATCGCCGCGGGCTCATCGACCGGGAGACGGCGCTGGCCAATTGCGTGGACCGCAATTCGCTGCAGCGGCACATGGTGATGTAGGAGTTTTGCAAACTTGCGCTGGCAAAATGGCCGAACCGAATCAATCACACTATGCACTCGCCCGGGGAAAAGATGCCCCGGGATAGAAGCAGCAGATACAAGGAGGGAACCTGCGTGAGCAGAATTGATGAAGTCAAAAAGAGCGCTCGCTGTGCGGTGGAGTCGCTGGAAGACCAAGCATGGGACCTGGCGCTGCAGATGCACGAGAACCCGGAAATCGGCTTTGAGGAAAAACTTGCCTCCGAGCGGTTGACGGAGTTTCTCCAGGAGTGCGGTTTCAGCGTCACGCGACAGATCGCCGGCATGGAGACGTCCTTTGTTGCCCGGCACGACGGGGGAGACGGCCCCACGGTCGCCATCCTGGCAGAATATGACGCCCTGCCGGGCATGGGCCACGCCTGCGGGCACAACATAATAGGGGCTGCGGCGGTCCTCGCCGGGGCGTCGGTAAAGAGAGCCATGGAGAGCGAGGGAGCCCCGTGCGGCACGGTGCTGGTCGTCGGAGCACCCGCGGAGGAGGGCGCGGTTGACAACGCCGGGGGCAAAGTCTTCCTGGCCGAGGACGACATCTTTGACGATGTGGACTGTGCCATGATGATCCATCCCTCCACTGCGCACAGGCCCCGCGGGAGCAGCCTGGCACGAGAGGCACTGGAGCTGTCCTATCACGGCAAGGCAGCTCACGCCGCATCGGGACCCGAGCACGGGCGCAATGCTCTGGATGCGGCGATTCTGAGCTTCAATGCCTGGAATGCCCTGCGCCAGCACGTCACCGACGATGTCCGCATTCACGGTGTGATCACCGAAGGTGGTTCCGCACCCAATATTGTCCCGGATTTTGCCCAGGTGCGTATGTATGTGCGCGCAGAAGATGTAGACTACCTGGATGAGGTGGTTGAGCGGGTCAAGGAATCTGCCCGCGGGGCCGCCCGGGGGGCCGGATGTGAGGTGCAGTTCCGGCAGACCGCCAATCGTTACGCCAACCTCATATGCAATGACCCGCTGGCCGAGACATACGCCGAGAACCTGTCTGTGCT
The DNA here is from genome assembly GCA_003554565.1 of Clostridia bacterium. GTDB lineage: Bacteria > Bacillota > Sulfobacillia > SLMV01 > SLMV01 > PWGR01. The sequence continues at coordinate 12,273 of PWGR01000008.1, read as the reverse complement.
CGGGATTTCGGCGGACCACACGCCCCGGCGGGGTGGTTCCACTGACATGGGTAATGTCAGCCAGATTGTGCCCTCCATACATCCATACGTGGCTATTGCACCAGAAGGAGTTGCCGGGCACAGCACCGAGTTTGTCGCGGCTTCCGCCAGTGAGGAAGGACGCGAGGGAATGCGGCTGGGAGCTTCTGCCCTGGCCATGACCGCCCTGGATTGCCTGTACGACGAGGAGCTGCTGGCGGCGGTCCGGCGGGATTTTTGCCGAGACTGAGAAACGGCGGGGCCGGGACGGGTTCTTACGCCCCGGCCCCGGGGGTTCACCGGGTCAACACCGGCACCAGCTCCGGAATCTCATCACCTTCTCCTCCAGAGCCAGCCGGATCAGTAATTTCGATGGGTACGGTCTCCGTCCGGACTGCACCGCTGTAATTTGCCTTCACTTCCAACGTGTGGCTTCCTGGTGAGAATCCATGATCCTCGCAGGCCCGTATTTGCCGCTCCCACAGGGACCATCCGCCGCTCTGCCCCGCCGGATGAAGGGCCCGGTCTGTTCCATCGGGGACCGCGGCCTGCACGTGATCGGCACCCCCTCTGGTTTCAGCCATGAGATGGAAATGCTTGCCGAGTGAGGCCACCGGCGGGTCCACCGCGCACTGCAGGTGGCGGCGGGACAGCCGAATGGGGACACGGACCGCGTCGAAAATCCGCCCGTCGGCATTTTGCACGAAACCGCCCACGAAGTACGTTCCGCATGCCAGGGGAGAGCCCGAATTGTCTGTTCCGTCCCAGACCGCCTCACCGGGTTCGCCCGGTTGTGGGTGGGTGCCGGGAAGGTGAGATATAATTTCCCCGTCGCGGTTGGTGATAGACACCTGCCATGCCGCTGCCGCCGTATTGCGCAGTCCCACTGCCTCGATGGGTAGCACTTCCCGATAGCCGTCGCCATCCGGGTGAAAGATTGAATACGCCGGCTTCACCCGCATGAGGCAGCTGCGGTACAGGATGGTGGCTGCCTCTGCCCGGGTCATGGTATCGTACATTCTCAGTGTATCGTCGTTGTAGCCAATGATGAGCCCCAGGTCGACCGCCGCGGCGACCAGCGGACGGTCTGAGCCGGTGATCTGGTGTTCGTCCACGAAGGCGGCGAGGATATCGTCCGTCTCTTCCGTGCTCAGCTCCTGGGGGTAGTGCATCAGATTCAGCGCCGCCATGATGAATTCGACCGCATCGAACCGCCGTCCCGTGGCGGAGAGCCTCAGGGAGTCGCCCCCGGGCGCCACCTCCCATTTCAGGGCCGCGGCCCGGAGCTCCCCGTAAGCGGGGTGGCCGTAGAGCGTCTGGGTCACATGCAGGTCGGGCCACAGGCTGGGCGTCTGTTCATCGGGGGGCAGCTGAAAGAGCTTGCTCATCATGTACAGCAGCTTGGCACGGGTCATTGGTCTGTCGGGTTCGAACTGGTAGCCCATCTCCCAGCCTCCTCCCGGATCAAAGATGGGAAAGGGGAACCCGTTTGTGATCCCCTCCCTCCACAGGGTCAGTATGTAGTGGTGGGACCAGTGGTGGCAGAGGTCGTGATACCATGTATCAGTGCCGGCCGGTCCTTCGTCGCCGGGCTGCACGGCGAGCGCCGGGTATCCGGCGACCAGAATGAGAGAAACTGCGCACATGGTCAGCGCCAGCGTGCGAAAATGAGTTTTCATATAGCCCCTCCTCTCCGGGCCGCTTCTGTACCCTCTTTCTTATATCACGCGATGGAAAATTTAGCAAGTATACGGCAGGTATTGACATGACGCGGACCTCTCTGGCATATTGTGGGAGGAGGTGATGGTAATTTGTGGGTTTCACGCCGATACTTGATACTGAGTGCGGTTGTGGGCATTGCGGTGGCGCTGGTCTGCTACCTGTATCTTGCTCCATCCGGCGTAGAGGTTCCGGTGGTGTTGGCAGCTGATGATATCCCGTCCCACGTGCGCATCCATAAGGACATGGTACGGGTGGAGCAGGTGCCGGCGAGCGCCGTGCACCCCCTGAGCATGGGAGAGGTGACCTCGGTTGTGGGGAAATATGCCAGAAGGGAGATTCTCTCGGGGGAGCAGGTGCTCTCTGCAACCCTGGTTGATGCGGGAGGTCAGGCGGGCGGGCTGGCGTGGCAGGTGGATGCAGATTATCGCGCCATGTCGGTACCGGCGGCCCCGAGCTCGGCTGTGGGCGGCGCGGTGCGCCCCGGCAACCTGGTTGATGTTGTGCATTACCGCGAGAGCTCGGTGCACGGCCCGGCTGTGGGCAGGATCCTCATGTCCGCCGTGCAGGTACTGCAGCTGCGGGATGGCCTCGGAGGCATCTGGGATCCCGAATCCAGGGAAGCCCCGTCGACGGCAGTGTTGGCCGTGACGCCGCGTGAGGCAGAGTCGCTGGCGTATGCCATGGCAACGGGAGAGATATTCCTCACCGTGAGCCCGCACAATCCTGAGGCGGGGGATGTCTCCGGTTCGGGGGTGGGCGGCAGCAATCTCTTCGGAGATATACCTGACAGCCAGGAGGGTGATTTCGGTGAATGATTCCGGGAGATGCCGACGAGATACTGATACTCCCTGTACGGTGATTTCGGGTGACTTCTCCCTGCTCGGACAGCTGCAGAGAGGACATATGTTGAACATATCCAGGGTGATTCCGCACCTGCAGTCGTCGCTGACTGCTGAGGAGGAGGGTGAACTGCTGGCGATCGACGTCAGTGTGGCCTCCAGGGAGAGGGTCGCAGCTTTTCTGGCGGAGGTGGGGGGATTTGCCGCGTGCTTCCTCCTGGTGCGGGATGAGGCTGAGGTCAGCCGTTGGTCGGATTTCGATGCCGTGGCAGTTTCTGTCTCGGATTGGCTCCAGGGCCTGCCTGATCACGATGGGGCATCGGACCGGGCGCCCGTGGGTGCATCCTCGACATTTCCCCTGATGCGGAACCAGACCCTGGTGGTTTTCAGTCCAAAGGGGGGCGTCGGGCGGACGACGGTGGCGGTTAACCTGGCCTGTCGGGCCCGCTCCGCCCTCGGGTTGGAGGTGGTCCTGGTCGATCTGGACATAGGAGGGGGCGACGCGGCAGTTCACCTGAACCTGGTGGAGGAGCCGACGATTATCGACCTGGCCGCCTACGGTGAGGACCTGAATCCCGAGCAGGTGCGTGAGTTCGCCGCGGTTCATCGTGAAAGCGGGCTGCACCTGTTGAGTGCTCCCGGACGGCCGGAACTGGTCGAGCTTGCGCCCTGGCACAACCTGGCACCGGTGGTGCGGACCTGTCAGCGGGCCTATGATCTGGTGGTAATAGACACGCCGGGCGATCCTGCCTCTGAGGTGAGCTACCGGTCTCTGGAGACTGCTTCCTATATCCTGGCACCAGTGCTGCCCGATGTTTGCAGCCCGCGGCGAGTCAGTGTGGCGCTGCGCACAATGGAGGAGCTGCAGCCCGGATGGGGGGACGAGGTCCGCATGGTTCTGAACCGCCACTATGATGGTGCGCCGGTCGGAGAGGCGGATCTGAGGCGCAGCGTGCAGCGACCGGTAGTGGCGAGTTTTCCCGAGAGCACTGGAGTGTTGGTGGAAGCCGTCAGTGCGGGCCGGCCACCGGTTATGCGTGGAGGCGAGGACGGCATACGGAATGCTGCAGATGCGGTCCTGGAGGACGCTTTTGGGGTGTCGGTACGGGCGGAGAACAGCTCCTGGTGGCACCGGTTGGCCCGGAGGCTGACCGGACTGCGGGGGAGGGGATGATCGTGAGCGGATTGATGCGCAGGCTGCGGGAAGGTGTCGCTGATGCCGCGGCTGAGGCTGGGACCAAACCATACAGGTGGGATGGTGATCTGCACGTCACCCTGGATGACCGGGCCGCCGCAGCGGGACCGATGATCCAGAAACGCGTGCTGGATTCGCATCGTAACTTGTTGGAACGGGCGAGGAGTGACAGGGATGCGCGGGAAAAACTGTACAGTCTGGTGGGAACCCTCATGGCCGAATGCTGTGCCGGGGGCGAGGAAGCACCCGGGGGCGGACAGGCTCTCGCCCGCCGTATTGCCCAGGACCTGCTGGGATACGGTCCCATCACGGAACTGCTCGGTGATGACGAGGTGACGGAAATAATGGTGAACGGGCCGCAGGAGATATGGGTGGAACGGTCTGGCCGGCTGTGCCGCACGGATCATACCTTTCGGGATGCCGATCATCTGTACGATGTACTCGAACGCATTTTTGCCCCGTCCGGCCGCAGGATTGACCTGGCGCATCCCTGGGCGGACGGACGTCTGCCGGATGGTTCGCGTGCGCACGCAATACTCCCGCCTCTGGCTGTGAGCGGGCCTTATCTGACCATCCGCAAATTCAATCACCGGATATTTGACCTGGAGGAACTGGTCGCCCGCGACACTCTGTCTGACACTGAGGCGGAGTACCTCAGGGATGCGGTCGCCTGCGGGCGCAACTTACTTATCTCGGGTGCGGCGGGAACCGGTAAGACCACTCTGATGAACGCGCTCTCTACGAGCATTCCGGAAGGGGAGCGAGTGGTGAGCATCGAGGACGCTGCGGAGCTGGAACTGCAGCACCCGCACTGGCTGCACCTCGAGGCCAGACTGCCCAACCCGGACGGCAGCGGTGAGATTACCATGCGGGAGCTTCTGCGCAATGCCCTTCGCATGCGCCCGGACCGCATTCTCATAGGTGAGGTCCGCGGGCGCGAGGCCTTCGAACTGCTCTCGGCCCTGACTACCGGGCATGCCGGCGCACTGGCCACGGTGCATGCCGCCGGCCCGGAGCACGCGATCAAGCGCCTGGTGCACCTGGTGCAGATGGCGGAGACGGGGATTCCCCACCACGTCATACAGGAGCAGGTGTGCGACGTGATAGACTTCGTGGTTCACATGATCCGCGGGACTGGCGGGGAGAGGCGTCTGGAGTGTGTCGCTCACATAAGCGATTCTGAGGAGCCGGTGTGCCGCGTATTTCCCGGCAGTGGACGGGGCATTGAAGGCGGTGGGAAGCGGTGAATATGGCCGTGCTGCGGGTAGTGCTTGCATTATGTGCCGGCGGCCTTGTCGCGCTCGCGGTGGTATGGGTCTCCGTCCCGCTGGCGCGACGCTGGGACCGGGTGAGATCGCTGGGTATGAATTGGTACCGGAACAGCCGCGCCGACGCACGGGTGAGACGGTGGATACGTCGGCGGACAGTGGAGCAATTTGGGCAGCAGCTGGGCGAGGATCTGCCCATGCTCGTGCGCTGTGCCCGCTCGGGGTATGTCCCACTGGAGATAGTGCGGTTTGCCGCACAGAACGCCGACGGGCCGCTGGTCCGGGAGGTCTTTTGTCGGGCGGCCGACCGGTTCGGGGTAGGAGTGGGCCTGGAGGACGCGTTGTGGCGGGCGTACGAGCAGATGCAGCACCCCCTTTTCTTTCGCTTTATATCGGCACTGCAGTTCGCCCGGCAGTCAGGAGGAGACGCGGCCCCCAGCCTGGAGGCGCTGGGAGATCTGGTGCGCTCACAGAACCTGCTCAGGGGAGAACTTGAGGAGGAGAGCGCAGAAGCACGATATTCGGCGCTGCTGGTCGCTGCCCTGCCGGTGGTGATTGCCTGCTACACGTACGTGGTTCATCCCGACATGTTGGCGCCCCTGGTCACAGCACCGGCCGGACGGATGGCCGCGGCATACGCTGCTGTTTCGTGGACTGCCGGGCTCCTTTACCTCAGGCGCATTCTATCGACGGAGGAGGGTGATTGGCTGTGAATGTGATCGTCGTGTTGGCCTGCGTGGCCGCCGGCTGATCAGCCGCAGCTGCTTTGCTTGCGGTTACCGTCCGCCTGCGCCGTTCGTTCCGGGTGGCTTCCTTTGCGCCGGAGGGCGGTGGGTTTCTGCCCTGGAGCCAACTCTTTCAGGCGGGGTCACGCTGGCGCCAGCGGCGGGCCGCGGCGGAGAGGCGGCGCCGCTTCGATCGCGCGGTGCTGGATTGGGTGGATCTCTTGCAGATGGCGGCAGCCGCAGGGATGAACCTGCAGGCCGCCGTATCCTACACGACCCCACTGGCGGATTCTCCGCTGCGCGAGGCGCTCGTGGACGTGCAACGGCAGAGCCGCGCCGGCGATGCACTGGCGCCGCGCTTGCACGAGACGCTGGATGCAGGCGGACAGCAGGCGGCAGCACAGGTGGCTCACCTTCTGTCCGACAGCGCCCGCCGGGGGCTTCCCCTGCGATCCGCGCTGGCCAATCTCAAGGGAGACATGCTGCAGCGCCGTCGCCATCTGGCCCGACGGAAGCTGAAGACCATCGGTCTCAAGATAGCGGTGGGTACGGTGTTCTTCCTGTTTCCACCCGCATTTGTTGTGGTAATCATGCCCAGCCTGCTGGCCTTCTTTGGCTGGTGACAACGAGGAAGCGAACCCGGCCGGGACGGGAGGGATAATCGTGCGGGACCGGATGCTCATGATGTACCTGCAGCTGAGACAGGTGTTACGGAGCGAACGCGGCGCAACAACTGCAGAGTACGCGCTGATACTGGCACTGGTTGTAGTGGCCCTGATTGGTGCACTCAGTGCTCTGGGGAGTGAACTCGTACAGCAGATTGAGGATATCACCGGCACACTTGGAGGAGCCGGGTGATTCTGCAAGGACATGGGCGGGGTGGTTCCACTTTGGAATCACCCCCCATCGGATGGAGGTAAGGAGTGTGAGGAAGAGGTTGTCCCCGCGGAACGAGCGCGGGGCGGTAATCGCCGAATTTGCCCTGGTGTTCGGGGTCCTGTTTCTGCTTCTGATGCTGTTCCTGGAGGTGGGTTTGATGGTGGAAGCTCAGCTGGTGCTGTCGAGTGCGGCGCGTGAAGGTGCGCGACAGGCCGCGGTGGACGGGGGATGGTCCTCCGGGGTGCGAAAACGGATAGAGGACATTGCAGACATGGGTGGGCTCTGCGTGGATGACCTGCACATAAACGTTCAACCGAACCAGGCCGCCTACGGGCGCCCAGTTGATATTTGCCTCACCTATCCCTATCAGATCCGTTCGGAGGTTCTGCGGCAGGTGGTCCCATCTGTCGTTGACCTGCGTGCCGAGGTGGTGACCCGAAGTGAACGTCTCGATGATGACTAGCTCGCGGCGTGGGGCCGCTTCTGCCCTGGTAATCCTCTGGATTCCCGTGCTGCTTACCGCCTCTGCGGTGGCAGTGGAGACGGGACGGTTGCTGTCGGCGCGGTACCAGCTTCAGGCCGCCGCAGACCTTGCCGCCCTCGCCGCTGTGCAGTCAGTGGACTGGGATGCCCTCGCCAGCGGTGAGGTGATGCTTTGTGTAAAAGAAGCCGAGACAAAAGCCCTTCAATATGCCGAGGAGAATGTGATAAAATTATCCGGCAGAGAGGTGGACCGGGTGCAAGTGTGGGTGATCAACGCCTCGGGAGATGCTCCGGTTGACCATCCCGTAACCGGCGCAGCTATGCACCACCCGACTGTTGTGGTGCGGTGCGAGGCGCCCGGTCCCCAGAGCTGGTTCGATCTGTGGCGTCACCCGGTGATGCTGGAAGCGGAGGCGGATGCCTCACTCCGGCCGCGGGAGGATGGATGAGACGCGCGGGCCAGAAAAAGACAATAGAACCGGATGAAGGCTGCGGGAGAGCCGGGCATAATGCCCGCACCGAAGGGGGTAAAACTCTCAGGTTTCAGTACCGCAGTTGGACGGGTCTCTGGAGAGATCTGCCGCAAGGCGGACACCGAAGGAGTAAGCCGGACTTCCGGTGAATCTCTCAGGTATCCGGGACAGAGGGGTCGCGCATATGACCTGCTCTGTCCTTTTTTCTGGATTCCCGGCGGCGGACTTGTGATATGATGAGGTGGGATATGCTGGACGGGGAGGGCAGAGATTGCAAGTGAAGACCAGGCGGATGAGCGAGTCTGTGGAGGTGATGACGCGTTGGAGCTGGATAAGCTGAAGAAGACCCCATTGCTTGAATGTCACCAGAAATACGGCGGAAAGATAGTGGATTTTGGCGGCTGGGCACTACCCGTTCAATACACCGGTATTATTGATGAACACCGGGCCGTGAGAAACAGCGCGGGACTATTCGATGTGTCTCACATGGGTGAGATCCGGGTCAGTGGACCGCAGGCGTTGGATCTGGTGGACTACCTGCTCACCAATGACGTGACACGGGTTTCCGTCGGACAGGTGCAGTACAGCCCGATGTGCTATCCCGACGGAGGTGTGGTGGATGATCTTATCACCTACCGCGTGGGAGAGGACGAGTTTCTGCTGGTGGTCAATGCCGCAAACAAGGATAAAGACCACGAGTGGATCGTCGACAAGGCGGATGATTATGACGTCACAGTGACCGACGAATCGGACGACACCGCACTCCTGGCGATCCAGGGACCGCGCGCGGAGGTTATTCTCGGCCGCGTCACGGATGCAGATCTCAGCGGTATCAAATTCTTCCGGTTCCGCAACGGCGTGCAGGTCGCCGGATGTGAGGCAATGGTCTCCCGCACCGGCTATACCGGTGAGGACGGCTTTGAGGTTTACTGTGAGCCGGATGAGGCGCCGGAGATCTTCCAAGCCCTGATGGATGCGGGACAGGATGATGAGCTGGTCCCGGCGGGGTTGGGCGCGCGCGATACCCTGCGCTTCGAGGCAACTCTACCGCTGTACGGACAGGAGCTCGGACCCGATATCAATCCCCTGGAGGCCGGGTTGAGCTTTTTCGTCAAGCTGGATGCGGGGGATTTCATCGGTCGAGACGCGCTGCGGAGTGTGCACGAGGACGGTCCCGAGAGGAAGCTGGTCGGCTTTGAGATGGTGGATCGCGGGATCCCTCGTACCACCTATCCCATCTTCGATGTGGAGGACAATGAGGTTGGGCACGTCAGCAGCGGTTCCTTCAGCCCCACGTTGGGGAAGAATGTGGGCATGGGTTTTGTTCGGACGGAGCTGGCAGAAGAAGGCACTGACTTGCAGATCGGTGTGCGCAATCGTAAGCTGGATGCGGTGGTTATCGGGGCCCCATTTTATACCAGGAAGGGATGAGTGCAATGTATCCAGAGGATCTCCTTTACGCAGAGAATCACGAGTGGATTCGGGTGGAAAACGGTACGGGCACGATCGGCATCACTGACTACGCGCAGGACCAGCTGGGAGATCTGGTCTTCGTTGAGCTGCCCGAGGAAGGTGACGAGTTCGGCCAGGGTGACCCCTTTGGAGTCATCGAGTCGGTGAAGGCTGTTGCCGACTTCTATATGCCGGTTGGGGGCGAGATCATCGAAGTAAACGAGGAACTGCTCGATGCTCCCGAGATCATCAGCGAGGATCCCTACGATGAGGGTTGGATCATCAAGGTAAAGATCGCCGATGATGGCGAGCTGGACGCACTGATGAACTCGGAGGACTACCAGGCGACGCTGGATTAAATCTCCCTATGATTGGGTGATCAAATGAGCTATCTTCCCAATACTGATAAGAACCGACAGGAGATGCTCGATGCCATAGGCGTCGAATCTATAGACGACCTGTTTGCCGGCATCCCGGAGGCGGTCCGTTTTCGCGGCGAGATGAATCTGCCGCCGGCCATGTCCGAGATGGAGCTGGTCAAACATATGACGGAGCTGGCGGGTAAGAACCTCAGCACCGATGAGTACGTTTGTTTCATGGGTGCCGGGGCCTATGATCACTTCCTGCCGTCAGTAGTGGATCACATCCTCTCGCGCGAGGAATTTTACACCGCCTACACCCCGTACCAGCCAGAAGTGAGTCAGGGTACGCTGCAGAGCATATTCGAGTTTCAGACCATGATCAGCGAGCTGACCGGCATGGATGTGGCCAATGCCTCGATGTACGATGGTGCAACCACAGTCATGGAGGCGGCGCTGATGGCCGGCCGCCTGGTGCGCCGTGGGGGCGACCGGGTGCTGATCTCTGATTCGGTCCACCCTGAATACCGAACCGTGCTCGAAACCTACCTGCGCGGGCTGGAGTGGGAAATGGTGGAAATACCCACCAGGGACGGGATCACCGACCTTGATGCCCTGCGGGAGGAGGCGGACGACGAAACGCTGACCGTCATCGTGCAGAATCCCAACTTCTTCGGACTCCTGGAGCCGGTGGATGAAATCGGGACTATCGTGCAGGATGCGGGAAAAGCGATGTTTACCGTGGCCTGCGATCCCATATCGCTGGCCCTGCTCAAGCCCCCCGCCGAGTCCGGTGCGGACATGGTGGTGGGGGAAGGGCAGTCCCTCGGTAACCCGTTGAGCTTCGGCGGCCCCTACCTCGGTTTCTTCGCCTCGGAATCAAAACACATTCGCCGCATGCCCGGTCGGATCATCGGTGAGACGGTGGACGTGGACGGGGTGCGGGGATACGTCATGAGTATGCAGACGCGGGAGCAGCACATTCGCCGCGCGCGGGCGACCTCGAACATCTGCACAAACGAGGCGCTGAACGCCCTGGCCGCGACCGTGTACCTCAGCCTCATGGGCAAGGCCGGGCTGCGGGAGGTGGCCGAGCAGTCACTACAGAAGGCGCACTACGCGGCAGAGGCCATCGATGCGCTCGACGGCTTCTCGCTCAAGTACGACGCTCCCTTCTTCAAGGAGTTTGTGGTGCAGTGCGAGCGCCCGGCGGCGGAGATAGTGCAGTCTCTCATGCAGCACAAGATCCTTGCGGGCGTGGACCTCGGCCGCTTCTACCCGGAGATGGAGAACAGTCTGCTGGTGGCGGTGACCGAGAAGAGAACCAGAGACGAGATTGACGAATTTGTGTCGCGGCTGGAGGGATCGGCATGAGCGATGACAAGAAAACCGCTGTCAAGGAACCCCTGATATTTGAGCTCAGCTCGCCCGGCCGCACCGGCTACTCACTGCCGGAGCTGGACGTGCCCGCCGAGCCGCTGGAGAACCTGATCCCGGAGGAGATGATCCGCCGGGATGCGCCGGAGCTCCCGGAGGTCTCAGAGGTGGACGTGGTGCGTCACTTCGTGCGGCTCTCGCAGATGAACCACGGGGTGGACACCGGCTTCTATCCCCTCGGGTCGTGCACAATGAAGTATAATCCCAAAGTCAATGAAGATGTGGTGCGCCATCCGGGTTTTGCCGGACTGCACCCCTACCAGCCGCGCGAGATGGTCCAGGGCGCCCTGCAGCTGCTCTACGAGAAGGGCGAGTACCTCAAGGAGATGTCCGGTCTGGGCCACGTTACGTTCCAACCGGCCGCCGGGGCACACGGGGAGATAACCGGCCTGCTCCTGGTCCAGGCCTATCATTGGGCCCGGGGAGAGCAACGCAGCAAGGTCATCATTCCCGACTCCGCGCACGGCACCAACCCGGCCTCGGGCGTCATGGCCGGCTACACCGTCGTGGAGGTCCCCTCGGATGAGCGGGGAGATGTGGACCTCGACGCCCTGGAGGAAATACTGGATGATGACGTGGCGGCGCTGATGTTGACCAACCCCAGCACGCTGGGTCTTTACGATGAGAATATCCACCGCATCGCGGATATGGTGCACGACTGCGGCGGCCTCCTGTACTACGACGGGGCCAATGCCAACGCCATTTTAGGCTACTCGCGCCCGGGTGACATGGGCTTTGACATCGTGCACTACAACCTGCACAAGACCTTCGGTGCCCCGCACGGCGGGGGCGGTCCGGGATCGGGTCCCATCGTCGTCACCGACGAGCTGGCCCCCTACCTGCCGGTCCCGCTGGTTGAGCGAGACGGCGATGGGTACTACCTGGACTATGATCGCCCGGAGACCATCGGTCAGGTGCGATCCATGTACGGCAATTTCGGCGTGGTGGTCAAGTCCTATGCCTACATCCGCAAGATGGGCCCCGACGGTCTCAAGCGGGTCAGCCAGGACGCGGTGCTGAATGCCAACTACCTGCAGGAGTCGCTGAAACAACACTATCACCTGGACTTCGACCGGAGCTGCATGCACGAGTTCGTGCTGTCCGGCAGCAACCTCAAGAAGGAACATGGGGTGGCAACGCTGGATGTGGCCAAGGCCCTGCTCGACTACGGTCTCCATCCGCCGACGATCTACTTCCCGCTGATCGTCGACGAGGCCCTGATGATTGAGCCAACAGAGACCGAGGGCAAGGAGACCCTGGACGCGTTCATCGAGGCCATGATCGATATCGCCGAACGCGCCGCGGAGGATCCGGAAGACCTGCACGGGGCGCCGAGGTACACGCCGGTACGCAGGCTCGATGAGGTCACAGCCTCGCGTAGGCCTGTGGTCAGATGGTATCCGGAGGACGAAGCTGATGGCTG
>PWGR01000116.1 GCA_003554565.1 Clostridia bacterium | reverse complement strand
TGTGCAGAACTATGTGATCCGAAGACTGTTGCAGAGCATCCCGCTGCTCATCGGGATTACCTTGATCACCTTCATCATCATGCAGATGGCTCCCGGGGACCCGATGTCTGCCCTGATGAGTCCGGACATTCCCCCGGAGGTGATGGAGGCACGGAGAGCCCAGCTGGGCCTGGATCGACCGATTCACGTGCAGTACTGGGCCTGGTTAACGGAGCTGCTGCAGGGCAACCTGGGATATGCAATTCGCTCCGGTCGACCGGTTTTCGAGATGATAGTGGAGAGGCTTCCGGCCACGTTTCTACTGACCGTTTCCTCGCTGGTTTTTGCCTATGTGATTGCCATTCCACTGGGAATTATCTCGGGCTTGCGACAGCACAGCGCTGTTGACTACGTTCTGACCTTTTTCGCGTTTCTTGGGATCTCCACCCCGAGCTTCTTCTTGGGAATTATTTTGGTATACGTGTTTGCCATCAATTTGAGCCTGCTGCCCACCTCAGGCCATCAGACCGTGGGCGCCGACCTCAGCGGCATGGCAGTATATTTGGATCGGCTGAAGTATCTGGTCCTACCCATGCTCGCACTCGGTTCCCGTTTCCTGGCCCAGGCCATCAGATTCATGCGCTCGAGTATCCTGGATGTGTTGAGCCAGGACTATGTCCGCACTGCTCGCTCCAAGGGACTCCCCGAGCGCACGGTTGTGTACAAGCATGCCCTGCGCAACGCCATGCTGCCAGTCATAACCCTTCTCGGGATCACACTCCCGCTTCTGTTCGGCGGGGCTGTGGTCATTGAGACTGTGTTCGCCTGGCCCGGGATAGGGCGGCTCGGGGTAAACGCCATCCTCTCTCGCGAGTATCCGGTGTTGATGGGGATCAACCTGTTCATTGCCTGCATGGTGCTCATGGGCAATTTACTGGCCGATGTGTTGTATGCGTTTGTCGATCCGCGGATTCAGTATTCCTGATGAATTTGCAGGTTTTACAGCCTTTTTGTGGGAGGGATCGTAATGGACAGGGCAGCCAAGGATGCTGCGCAGGAGAAGCCGGCGCTCGGAGACTCGATGCTGCGTCAGGTGTGGAGGCAGTTCCGGCGCCACAAGATGGCCCTGGTGGGAAGCTGCGTGCTGGCGGTATTGGTGCTGATTGCGATATTCGCCCCGTACATCGCCCCACACAACCCGTACCACACGTTTACTCGTGAGGACGGAAGCTACGCAGCATGGGAACGGCCTTCCGCGAAACACCCACTCGGCACGGATGATGTCGGACGGGATGTCTTGAGCAGGCTCATACATGCTGGACGGGTATCGCTCAGCGTGGGTCTGGTTGCCGTCCTGGTGGCGATTGCCATAGGCGTCGTCCTGGGTTCAACGGCGGGATTTTTCGGCGGATGGGTGGACAACGTGATCATGCGGATCACCGACACCATCATGTGCTTTCCCGTCCTGTTTCTCGTGCTGATAGTGGCTACAATGCTCGGCCCCAGCATCTATAATGTTATGATAATAATTGGTTGTGTCTACTGGACGCGGGCCGCCCGCCTGGTCCGGGCGGAGTTCCTGCGGCTGCGGGAGATGGAATTCACTGAGGCCTCCAGGGCCTCGGGAGCCAGTTCGAACCGGATCATCTGGCTTCATCTTCTGCCCAATGCAATATCCCCGGTGGTGGTTTTCGGAACCCTTTTCATAGGCCAGGCTATCCTCATTGAGGCATCGCTCAGTTTTCTGGGTGCCGGTGTGCAGCCGCCCGCGGCCAGCTGGGGGAACATGCTTCATGCTGCTTCTGGCTACCGGGTGCTTTCACAGATGCCGTGGCTCTGGCTTCCCCCGGGGTTTGCCATCATGATCACGGTGCTGTCGGTCAATTTCATCGGAGATGGGTTGAGAGAGGCAATCGACCCACACCAGCGGATTCAGTGAATCTGATCTGAGGTGCCCGGGATCGGGACTTGGCAGCGCGCCGCCCCGGGCACTGATAACCCTACATGTCGGAACGGAAAAGAAGGGAGTGCATCAGGATGGCAGAGCAAAAGTGGACCATGATCGTCAGGGGTGCTTTTCAGGAAGGCTGGACTCTCGCGCCCCAGGAAGAAAAGGACGAGGTATTTGACTACTGGACTGACCTGAGCACCAAGTGGGTCGAGATGGGAGCAGAACTGGTGGCCACGCTGGATGACGAGCTGGCTATGACCGGCCAGCCGGGACTGCGCCAGTGGAATTTCTACAAGATATACCGCATCCCGTCCCTGGACATGATCAAACCCATGCTGGACATGTACCGGTACCCGCCCGAGGGCGAGATTCGGCTGGACAAGTATTTCCGGTTCGAAGTCGTCGTCGGTAAGCCGATAGGCGGCGTGGAACGCAAGGTGGATGCGTTCCTGCAGGCCTGTGAGGATGAGGGGACCGAGTGAGGATATATGCAGCCAGTGCACATTAGAGCGGCAGCCCTGTTTGCCGGCGCGGACAGGATAATTGATTCGCCCGTGCTGACGGTGGAGGACGGCAGGATCACCGAAATTGAAGAGGACGGTGACCTGCCGGTCGATGGGCGCGCAATAGACTTGCCTGATACCCTGCTCATTCCCGGGCTGATCGATACGCACGTACACCTTGCCTCCTACCCGGACCTGGACAACTTCGCCACTGTCCGGCTCACTGTTGCAGAGCGGGCCATCAGGTCGGCGCAGAATGCCGAGCGGACCCTCGATGCTGGATTCACCGCGGTTCGCGACTGCGCAGCTGAGTTCCTTATCGATGTGGCCTGCAGGAAGTCCATAGAGCGGGGCATAATTCGCGGCCCAAACATGCAGGTAAGCTGCCGCGGGCTCTCCATCACCGGTGGGCATGGTGATCACGAAAACGGCTTCCCGCCCGAGGTCAAGCTGGCACAAAGGTATGTTGTGGACGGCCCCGATGAGGTCCGCCGGGCCGTGCGTGAGCAGATCAGAGATGGGGCGGACTGGATCAAGGTCGCTGCCACCGGTGGAGTTCTCTCGGAGGGTGATAAACCGATTTCTCGCGGCCTCGCCCTTGAAGAACTGGAAGTGGCCGTCGATGAGGCCGCCGCGGCTGGCATCAAGGTGATGTCACACGCTCAGGGCAGTGACGGAATCAAGAACTCAATTCTCGCGGGTGTTCATTCCATCGAACACGGCTTTTGCCTGACCGAAGAGATCGTGCAGTTGATGCTGGACCGCGACGTGTTCTTTGTTCCCACGCTGGTGGCGGGGAGACAGATCGTTGAAAACGGCGACGAAGCTAACATCCCGGATTATGCCCTGGAAAAGGCGCGGGATTTTGTCCAGCAGCACCGCGAGAGCTTCCAGATGGCGCACTCAGCCGGCGTCAGGATTGCCATGGGAACTGACGCAGGGACCCCGTTCAATTACCATGGTGCCAATGCCTCCGAGCTCGGCCTGATGGCCGAGGCGGGCATGTCGCCAGGGGAGGTTATCAGTGCAGCGACCACCTCTGCTGCCGAGCTCATGGGAATGGGCGATCGAATCGGCCGGCTGGCGGTGGGCTTCGCCGCGGATATACTGGCTGTCGATGCCGACATCCTGGACGATGTTTCACTGCTGCGGGACGAAGACAGTGTTGAGCTGATCATGAAAGGCGGCAGGATCGTAAAAGGTGCAGAAAGGTGTGATTGAGATGCGCAAGGTAGAGACGATAGAGAAGAAACATTCCGACGGCATGATACGGTTTCCCTATGTTGAGATCGAGGGAAAGGAGCCCGGCCCCACTTTTGGTGTGGTTGCCGGTGTCCACGGCTCCGAGTACATCGGCATTGAGGCGGCGAGGCGCCTGACAGATCTGGATCCCGACAGCATTCGCGGAACCCTCAAAGTCGTACCTGTAGTCAACGTACCGGCATTTCTGAAAAAGAGTATAGCCATATGCCCGGTGGACGGCGCCCCGATAGGCAAGCTGTTCCCTGGTGATGCCGGGGGATCTTACACCGAAACGCTGGTTTCGATGGTCTGGGACCTGATGAAAGATGTCGACTATGCTGTGGACCTGCACGGCGGTGACATGCACGAGACCCTCACTGCCTACTCGCAGTGGCCCATGACGGGTGATAAGAACACCGACGAAGTTTCCAAGGGCATGGCTGAGGCCTTCGATATGCCTTTTATTGTCGCCAAGCCCGAGCCGGAAGATGACGACAAGACCGGCAGCTACTACGAGGCCGCGGCCTATCGCGGTATACCCGGGATCCTGGCCGAGGTCGGCAGCCACGGTGAGGTGGACGAAGAGCTGATTGCCTACACCCACTACCGTGGGCTGACAAACGTGATGAAGTATCTCGGCATGCTGGAGGGCGAGGTGGAGAGAAAGCGCACCTCCATCCCCCTGACGAACTTTGTCGCCGCGATTTCTCCCTTCGATGGTTATTTCTATCCGGTAGTTGAAGCCGGCCAGACCGTCTGGGAAGATCAGATCCTCGGGGAAGTCATTGACATGTTCACAGGTGAGCGCGCCTCAATCACCGCACCGGCCGATGCCGTGGTTCTCGGTCTGGTGACCTCACTTCCGGTGGAAAAGGACCAGCTGGCTCTGGGGTTGGGTACCCTCTGATCGCCAGATGCCACCCGATTTGAACACAAGAGACAGAATGCGATAGATAGGGAGGCCGGCCGCACTCACAGGCGACCGGCCTCTCGGCAATCAATGGACCCTGAGTTCAGTATACTCAGCATTTTCACCAGCCGCCCGCCAGACAATATCCTTTCAGGCTATCGCCGGCAGCGTTGCGAAATACACGCACATGGGAGGCATACATTGGGAAAAGGGGATGAATTGCGGCGGGCAACAGCAGGAAATGCGGGATCAATGTCGAAGTATTGAGGCCAGAACGAAAGAAGAACGGCACAGGGCTGCTGCAATGTCCGCGAGGTCTGGTGCACATTGCCTTTCACTTCTTGAAGGTATTCTTGCGCGGAAATAGAATTCTGGATTACAGTATGCAGTGAGAGCATGAGCAGGCAACGGTTTTTGTGCGTGGGTGCGGTAAGGCACTGTCGCGTATCTGATCAGGTGAAGATCAAGATTTTTTTGCACTGGACGGCTTGGGTGTGAGCTGGGATGAGGAGTTTCAGAGTGGATGCTCGATAGGAACCTGTCTGCTGGCAAAGGGGAAGTCTCTGGCACAAATGCA
>PWGR01000219.1 GCA_003554565.1 Clostridia bacterium | reverse complement strand
GTGCTGGGCAATAACGTGCGGGTGGGGCTGGAGGACAACATCTTCTACTCTTACGGCGTCAAGGCCACCAATCGTCAGCTGGTAGAGAGGGCCGTCCGAATAGCGGAAGAATGTCAGCGGGAGGTCGCCGCACCAGATGAAGCCCGCGTCATTCTCGGCATAGGAAACTGATAGACGCGGTTGAGCCACGTAAACTGCCGTGTTTCAGGTAGCAGTTGGGGCTACGCTCATGTGGCAGATCAATGATCCGGTTGTCGGAGACTCACTGAGCGTAGGTCGCTGGTAAGCTCTACTCGAGGGGGGACAAGGCGTGTTCAGCTCCAGTCGGTATCTACCACAGCATGACAGCATCCTGCACCGCAATATGCACCGGGACTACCCGGTCATCACCCACGGCGAGGGCATTTATCTCTATGATGAGGACGGCAGAGAATACATTGATGGCTGTTCAGGAGCAATGGTGGCAAATATCGGGCACGGGGTTCAGGAAGTGGCTGAGGCGATGTATCAGCAGGCCAGGACCGTGTCTTTTACTCACAGCTCCCGGTTTGCCTCACGTCCGATGGTTGATCTGGCTCAGAGGATAGCGGGCCTTGCACCGGGAGATTTGAACCATGTTTTCTTCGTATCGGGAGGTTCAGAGGCCACAGAATCTTCGGCCAAACTCGCCAGGACCTTCTTTCTGGAGAGTGAAGGGGAGGACACCAGCAGGCACAAGATCATTTCGCGACTGCACAGTTATCACGGGGGTACCCTGGGGGCAGTGGCTATGACCGGCCACATTCCCAGGCGCCGCAAATATGAACCGATGTTGGTCCAGTTTCCCCTCGTGGCCCCAGCCTACTGCTACCGGTGCACTCTCGGGTTGACCTACCCCGGGTGTGAACTGGCCTGCGCGAAGGATCTGGAGAGAGCGATTCTGGAGGCCGACCCGGGAACCGTAGCCGCATTTATTGCCGAACCCATCGCGGGTGCGGCGGCGGGCGCCGTACCACCTCCGGATGAATACTTCCCCGAGATTCGGCGCATTTGTGACAGGTACGGAGTTCTGCTCATAGTCGATGAGGTCATGACCGGTTTTGGTCGCACCGGTGAGCAGTTTGCCGTTGATCATTGGGACGTCACCCCCGATATCATGGCCTGCGCCAAAGGTATGGGTGCCGGATACATTCCGCTGGGAGCTGTGGCCCTCAGCGATAGAATCGCCGATGCCCTGGTATCGGGAAGCGGCCAGTTTACTCACGGGTTCACGTACAGCGGCAACCCCCTGGCCTGCCGCGTCGGTCTGGAGATCCTTGATTTTACAGAGAAACACGATCTGGTGCGGAATTCCCGCGAGATGGGCCGGGCATTGTTCGCAGAGCTCGAAAGCCTGGAGACAAACCACATCGTGGGGGATATCAGGGGGAGGGGGTTATTCGCCGGAGTAGAGCTCGTCCGGGATCAGCAGACCAGGGAATGCTTCCCCCCCTCACTCGCTGCCGCGGAGGTGGTGACTCAGGAGTGTATGGCGAGAGGTCTGGTTGTGTATCCTGGATCTGGTATGGTGGGGGATAGAAGGGGCACAAAGGGTGATCAGTTCATTGTCGGTCCGCCCCTCATTGTCGACCGCAATGAGATATCGGAGATTGTCGCCCGCCTCGAGGCGGCCCTTGAAGCGGCGGCTGCAAGGCTTCTCTGACCGGGGCAATCTGCCGTGCCCAGCTGCGGCGGATGCGTCGCGCCCTGCGGATGGAGCATAATGACGGCCGCAGATGCATCAGCGGGCAATCGGTGTGGGGTGTCGGAGCCGACCTGCCCCACACCGCATTCGGCTGCAGAACCCCCGATGGTTCTGACTGACTGCCTTTCTGAATTCGCGCGCTCGGTGTGAATCCAATATCCGGTCTGATGCGGTCTTACCCGTGCTCAAGAAACGACGCGTCATTGCACTGTTCCGGGCGCACCGCCTGCTGGACCCTCTTTGACTTATGCCTGCGCCTCCAGGGACGACACGGCAGCTCATCTCCTGGCATCACTGGGCCTGTCGTTCGCCGCGCAGCCTCGGATCCAGTGCGTCCCTGAGGCCGTCTCCAAAGAAGTTGAATCCCAGTACTGTGAACATAATGACGAGGCCAGGTGTTATGCTGATCCATGGAGACGGCAGGAGGAAACGACGCCCATCGGCCACAATGTTACCCCAGGTGGGTGCTGGAGGCGGCACACCCAGTCCCAGGAAACTCAGCGATGCCTCGATGAGTATGGCAGAACCCACACTCAGTGTGGCAAACACGATCATTCCCGACAGTGCATTCGGGAACACGTGGCGGGTCAGGATCCGCAGGTTGTTCATCCCGACTGCCCTGGCGGACTCCACATATTCACTTTCGCGTATCGAAAGGACGGACGCCCGGACGATGCGGGCAAACCTCGGGGTAAAGGTAACTCCGACCGCAATCATGGTATTGGTCATGTGCGGACCGAGAACGGCTATGATCGCCAGTGCGAGAAGGAGCGTGGGAAAACAGATCATTATGTCTATAACCCTCATTATAGCCGCTTCCACTGTGCCCCGGTAAAACCCGGCGATCAGACCGAGGGTCGTTCCCGCAAATATGCCGATTCCCACGGCTACGATCCCTACCTGAAGAGAGACTCGCGAGCCCCAGATGATCCGGCTCAGCAGATCGCGACCCATATGGTCTGTTCCCAACAGGTGGCCCTCCGAACCAGGTGGGATCCTGCGAATTGACAGATCAACTGCCACCGGGTCGTGTGGGGCCAGATAGGGAGCAAGAAGGGCCACAAGCACCATGATGAGTACGATAAACAATCCCACGCTGGCGACCCGGCTTCTCCTGAATATGTATATGACACCTTTCATGAACCGGTTCTGGTCCGCTTCAGGAGCTGTTCCGTAGTCGTTTCCATGTCTTTCTGTCATGGAGTTCCCCCTTCCCCGTTTCTCTAGTCATATCGGATGCGGGGGTCTATTCCCGCGTAGCTTACGTCGACCAACAGATTGACGAACAGGAAAATCAGGGCGAATATGAGCAGCGTTCCCTGGACCATGGGATAATCCCGCCCGAGAATGCCCTGGACGATCAGTCTGCCCATGCCCGGCCGGACAAAGATAATTTCTGTTATGACGGCTCCCCCGAGCAGAGTGCCAAATTCCATCCCCGAGGCAGTTATCACCGGGATAACGGCGTTCTTGACGGCATGGCGGTACACAACTATGCGCTCGCTCAGGCCCTTGGACCTGGCTGTCCTGATGTAGTCTTGCCCCAAAACATCAAGAACTGAGGACCGCATCATGCGCGCAACCAGTGCAATCCGGCGCAGCCCCAAGGTAATCGCAGGCAGGGCCAGGTAATACAATGTGCTGGTAATATTGCCCCGTTCTCCAGCCCCGGTCAAGGGGAACCACCCCAGTCTGAGCGAGAAAAAATACATCCCGAGAAGCGCCACCCAAAATATTGGGGCGGCATACCATATCACCGATATGACACTGGCTACGAAGTCGAGACCGCTGGCCCGTTTTACCGCCTGGGTTATCCCGAGGGGGAGACCCAGTGTGAGTCCGATGAGCATGGCGGTACCCGCCAGCTCAATTGTGTACGGGAGGACGCGTCTGACCTCACTTGCTATTGGCCGTGGTGCGGTGATAGATACCCCTAAGTCCCCGCGGAACAGACCACCGATGAACTGTAAGTATTGTGTGCTGAGCGGCTGATCCAGGCCCAGGGCCCTGCGCACGTCTTCTACGGCTTCAGTGGGGGCGTCATCCCCAAGCATTGCCAGAACCGGATCTCCCGGGATGAGGTGAATGATAAAAAACACTATGGTCGCCACTCCCAGGGCCGTGGGGATGATGTATATCAATCGTCTGCCTAGATACGCGGCCATGAGATCTCCTTTCCCGCAACTGCTGCGGGCCGGGAGCGCTCCCGGCCTGCAGCAGTCTGTCCGCTCAGTTTCCTCGACCCTCTATTCTGACGGGATACAGATAGGTGTCCTCCACCTGTCCGACTTCGAATCCCTTTACCCACGGCTGGTTTGCGCGAATAGTCGTGGGCTGGAATAGCGGTATGGTGGGCGCATCTTCGTAGAACTTCTCCTGTACCTGGAAGTAGAGCTCTTCACGTCGTTGTTCGTCCATTTCGACCCGTGCGGCGTCGATCAGGTCGTCGGCACCGCCGTACCAGGTGAAATTGCGACCGTCGGGCGAGGATACACTGCCGTGGTAGAAGCCAGACAGAATACCATCTGGGTCGTGACGCGCGCTGAGGCTCAACCAGGCCATGGGGGATTCACCCCGGGTTGTCGCCTCCACCCAGGCAGTAGAATCCATGGTATTCATGGCAACGTCGACCCCAATTTCACGATAGAGGCTCTGCTGGTAGGCGAACACGTCCTGTTCGATCTCGATGTCGCGACCATAGTATTCGGTCTCAAACCCGTCGGGATATCCGGCCTCCTCCAGCAGCTCCGCGGCGATATCCAGGTCGAACTCGTGACGGGGTACATCCTCACTGTAACCGAACATGTGCTTGGGAACCATTGCGTAAAGAGGCAGAGTACCCATACCGACTACTTCAGCCACGCCCTCTCTGTCGGTTGCGTGGGCCATGGCCCGGCGCACGCGAACGTCATCAAAGGGTGCCTGGGCGGTGCGCATGTTGTAGTAGCGCGTGGCCGTGCTGGCCAGTTAGTCCATGGTGATGTTTGGATCGGCGTCAAATCCCTCGTATACTTCCTCCAGGGAAACCAGCATGCTGTCCAGCTCACCAGCTGACATGGCCATGGCGGCCACGGTATCCTCGGAGATTATCTGGAATGTGGCCTTCTCCAGGATCGGTGCACCATCCCAGTAGTCTTCGTTGGCGACGAGGATCAGTTCCTCGTGCGGGGTCCAGCTTTCAAACTGGAAGGGCCCGGTTCCTATTGGTTCAAAGGCGTAATCGTCCCCAAGGTCCTCGTATGCCGCACGGGACATGATCTTCCCCGGTCGGTAGTTTGAGAGATGGTGCAGCAGTACCGGCGATGCGGATTCTGCGTGGATTTCAACCGTGTAGTCGTCGACGACCACGATGTCTTCCACCTCTGCGATCAGGCTCTTCCACCTGGAGCCCGTCTCCTCGTCCAGCACACGTTCAAAGGTGAATTTGACGTCATCGGCCGTGAATTCGCCATATCCGCCGTGCCACTGTACTCCCTCGTGCAGGTAGAAGGTATAGACCTTGCCGTCCTCGGAGATCTCCCACTCGTATGCCAGGTCGGGCACAATTTCAAATGTCCCGGTCTCCCAGCGCACCAGTCCGTTGAAAATATTATTGGTTACGCCGTGCGCGGCGGTCCAAGTCAGGTGGGCAGGATCCAGAGTCTCCGGATCCCGGGTGACGGCCACGGTAATCTCCTGGACATCCTCCGGCTCTTCTTCCTCTTCCTCCTCCTCCTCGGGTTCTTCCTCCGGGTCCTCAACTGGATCAGGGTCGTCCGGCTCGGCGGGCTCCTCCGCGGGTGCGCAGCCGAAAGCTGCACCGAGTACCAGGGCAAGGACCAGAAGAAATATCCAGGATCGTTTGATAGAAATCATCTATTCCCCCTCCAATCGGAAATTTGGTCTGCGCGTCGAGAGAACTGACTGAATTCAGTGCAAGAGCTAGGCACCACCCCCCAGAAATGCCTACTAGTATGAACAGACCGCTACGAATTTCGGCAGGTAAAGCGATAAAATCCGCGAATTATATTACGATTATCGCACTTACTTCGCGCCAAATGGGGGAGATTCCTCCCTGGGGTGGGGATGGGTGGCCTGGCTCCTCTGCTTGCGCATGAGCGCGGTCCAAATGGGGTGGAGAATTTCGTAACCGAAGAGTGGGGCGCTGGCGGATGAAGTTGATGCGGCGCGGGGTGGTAGGTGGGGGTGCGCAGGTGACAATCGGGGCCGATAGTTCCTGACAGTTTGCGTGATATCCCGTACGAAAAGCACCGCTCTCGTGAGATCTCCTGGTCATGCCGTGCACAATGCAGCCTCTGTGGGGCGGAGAGTCGCGTTTGTGTACAGCCAGACAATCCTCGACCGGTCCGGGGGCACAGTGCAGGCGGTGGCCGCTTCATCACATGCGATCTGTATAGGAGGCTTTATCCCTATTGCAGTCCTGAGTGCGGTCTCCCGGGGAAATCTTAACTCCTTCCTATGACCACCCCGTACGGGTCAACCTGTTCTCGCAGCACCTGCAGTTCCTCATCAGCTATGGCCGGTGTCATGGCCAGATCGTCATCCCACAGGAGGGGAAAACCGGTATTCTCATCCACAATATCGCGGGTAACCCCTTGATGTATGCTCTCGACCTTCATTCTTTTCTCCGTATCGTCAAAACCCAGGACGCATAAGTCCGTGATTACTTTGTAGGGACCGCAGCCGGGTGGTAGGCCGGCCTCTTCTCTGGCCCCGGCTCCGGAGAGGTAGCCGGGTGTAGTGAGGAAATCTACTTCGGTGAATCTTCTGGTGTCCTGCGGGGTGATTATCAACGTCTGCCAGCACAGCGAGGCGAGATCGTTGGCACCGCCGCTTCCGGGCAATCTGACGTCCGGCCGATCGTAATCATCTCCGATCATTGTGGAGTTCACATTGCCATACTGGTCAATCTGCGCCCCTCCTATAAAGGCGTAGTCGACGATACCGCGCTGGCAGGCCTCGAAAATTTCGGGCATGCTGCAGGCCATCAGGCCGCGATAGAAGGTTCTGGAATCGCCGACCGATACGGGCATAGCTGGTAAGATAGGGCCAACTCCCCCGGCTTCAAACATGATGGTCAGGCCAGGAGCATAAAGGACCTGTGCGAGCATCGCTGCTGCACAGGGGGCGCCGGTGCCGACCACCACGATACTGTTGTCCTCTAGAAAGCGTGACGCCACGGATATCATCATCTCCATGCGGTTATAGGGTTGTCGCACGTCAGTTCACTCCCCATGATTCCGGATGCTCGAGTTTCCTCAGTTCATCCAATAGTTTAGTGCCCCCAACGGTGTCCAGGTAGTCCCAATGATCAGCGGCTGAATATATGTGGGTGTCAAGGAAATGCGCAAAGGTGTCTGGATCTCTTTCCGCATCCAGCCACTTGCGCAGGTGATCTTCATCACTGTAGTACAGGTAGGGCATGTTTCCTGGATATGACCCATAGGGAACTTCAATGACGGCATCAACTACGTAGTGAGGTATGATGGTCTGGTCAGGTCTTCTGCGAATGATCTCGTTGCTTACGATCTGTTCAGTTGTGATGATCAACTGTCGCGAGGCGCGGGCGAGATCGTAGTCTGAGATCATTATCCCGTCCACCTGACAGTTTCCGTATATGTCACTGCGGTGGACGTGAATAATCCCCACATCAGGAAACAAGGCGGGCACTGCCAGGTAAGTTGTACCCGTAAATGGACACGATATCTCCTCGACGGTACTGTGGTGGACGGTGTCGCTGCCGAGCATGGTTCGTATTGGCAAAAATGATACACCCATGGCCGCGGCTTTGTAGCGCCACGCGAGTGCTGCATTTGTCCATTCGGTTGCTTCAATGTCCCCGCTCTCGAAAGCTTCCCTGGCAATTCGGGACAGTCCACGTGCCTCCAATCCGACAACATAAGCTATGTCACATCGATCGACACAGCTTCCGGAGGCCAGGATCTGAAAGTCGTGCGTGGAAGTGTGCCCGGCCAGCCCCAGACGAGTTTTCCTCTGCCGTACGATCTCATGCAGTACAGCCGTGGGTATGCGATTCGTGCCGAAACCTCCTACAGCTATGTAGTTACCGTCGTCAATGTACTCGGATACTGCATCTTTTACGGTCGTGACCTTACTCTTCATCTGGGCGGATTGCTTCTGGCGGAAGAAGTCCCGGGCCTCATCAACATCGGGCGCGTTGGCGAGGTGACCGTCACGAGGGGAATGCCTTGATCTGTCCAAGAAAGCCACCACCTTAAGGTAATCAGCTGCTTCCACTATATCTGAGTAGTTCGCGTGAAATGCGGTGGATCCTCCGGTAACCTCAATGCTTTCTGCGCTGCGGATGCCAATGAAAAGCGCAATTCGGCACGCTGGTGCGAAATGGATCATAAGGCGCCCGGCGCGTTGGGGGCAGATCTGCCGCAGTGTACTCGGACACCGGGGAGAGTACTGCAGGTCTCCCGGCCCGGGTTTCATTCAAGCATAGTGTGACCGGTGTCGCAAATATGCCGGTTTTCAGTTCGGTATGATGTTTTTGTATGTTGATCTGTCAACGTGCAGGCTATCTCACCCGAAGTTCGGAACTGGGGTTGTGCAGAACGGGGCGGCGGTCGGCTGGATGATGCGCGCCAATCAATGTAAAATCAAGTTGCAGGTGAAGACCCTATTGCAGGAGATGCGGAACAGCCTGAGGTTGGATCCTGATCGAGGGCATGATGGCTCCAAAGCGTGTTACGCCGTTGGCGGATTGCTATTGGAACACGAACTTCGGAGGAATGTGCCTCGAAGCCTCCTGCAAACCAGAGCAACAGCATAGGTTTGCTGGTGGTAGCTCACTTCAGGATAGCTTACGTCGAGGGGTGTTTGCGTGGCGCGAAGAGATGTGACACCGGGACAGCCCGGATCGGTACGCAGCCGCAATTGGAGGACGGTATTGTATGATCTTTTCATGTTGCCCCTCGAGGTTCTGGTACTGCGAAAACATCGACGGGCGGTGCTGGCACGGGCCCGCAGCTACCCTCGGGTACTGGAGGTGGGAGTGGGGACTGGCAGTAACTTGCCATATTATGTTCCGGGGCCAGGCAGTACATGGCCCGCCCGTGCCCGTCCATCCAGACCCACGGATATGGTTGCGGCGAGTCCTGGTGGGGAGCATGAAGGTCCACGCGAAGTCGTAGCAATTGACATAAGCCGGTATATGCTGTCAACAGCGCGGGTGAAGGCCGGGCGCCTGCAGATCGAACACCTTGTGCGGTTTCGCCAGATGGATGTTGAGGACCTCGACTTCCCCGACAACTCTTTCGATTGTGTGCTGGCCACGTTCGTATTCTGCTCGGTGGACAGCCCCACTGACGGCCTCACTGAGATCAGGAGGGTGCTCAAGCCCGGTGGTGAGGTCATTGTCCTGGAGCACGGTCTGAGCAGTCGGCCGATGCTCGGGTGGTTCATGGAGGCACTTAACCCGCTCACGGTACGGTTGTTCGGTGAGCACATAAACCGCGATGTCGCCGAGGCGGCACGGGCGGCTGGTTTCACAATCCTGCGGGACCGGGATCTTGGACTGGATATCTTGCGGGAGATAGTGGCTGTAACGCCGTAGAGTGTCCGGGTGAATACAGCCTCATCAAGGAGTATTACTCGGAGCGCTGCCGATAGCCGGCCAGGTGGCGTGGTGGGGTGACGAATAGAGTTTGCTGGTTTGTGTAGGTGACCATCCCCGGCTTGCTTCCCCTGGGTTTGTTGACGTGTTTGACCAGTGTGTAATCGACCGGGACGTTGCTCGAGTGACGCGCCGAGCTGTGATAAGCTGCCAGAATTGCCGCCTCCTCCAGAGTCCTGTCATTGGGTGTCCTCTTTTCCGACCATGGGCCGCGAAGAAGCACGTGTGATCCGGGCATGTCCTTGACGTGCAGCCAGAGATCGTCCGGGCCCGCGACGCGTGTGATAAGGTAGTCATTGCCCCGGTTGTGGCGGCCCACATATATTGCTGCCCCGGAGGGCGTGACGTACTTCCTGTAGGGCTTGGGCTTTGATCCGTCCCGCTTCTGACCACGCCTGCGGCGCTGCGGCCTCTTGACATAACCAGCCCTTCTGGCCTCCCGGTAGATTTCCTCCAGTTCGCCTCGGGTTTCTGATCTCTCTGCCGCATCGAGTAGCGTCCGGGCATAGTTGAGCTCTTCGTGACTGCCCTGGATCTTTCTCTTGGCGATGCGCCGGGTGCGCTGCAGTTTGCGATACTGATCGAAGTAAGCGGCGGCATTATCTGCTGGAGATTGCCTGGGATCGAGAGATATAGTTATCGGTGCACCATTTTCATAGTAGTTGGCCAGCTCAACTTCGGAAGCCCGGTCGGGGACCTGGTGCATGTAGGTGGTGAGGATTTCACCTCTGCGGCGGGCCGACTCTGCCTCTTCCGGTCCCGGCAGCTCCCGCTCCTGCTTATCGATGCGCCGCTCGATGTGTTTGCACGCGTCCCTGAGCGTCTTCAGGAGTTCCCTGCGCAGCTGATCATAGGCGTCCCATTCCTCACGCAGGGCATAGAAGGCGTCCAGGCAGTGTGATGGAGTGGGAAATGAGCGCACTCTTGTCCCGTCCCCGGTGGGGTTGGGAGGGGGTGGCAGCATGCCGAGGGTTACTGGCTCGGGAAGACCGGGAGAATCCGTTTTCCTGGTAGTATAGTAGGGATGCCATTTGCCTTTCTCTATTACTTCCGAGCACTCCTGCAGGCGTTGCGCCAGCCGGCGTAGATCTTCTCCGTTTGCGGGCAAGGGGTCTTTTGGCCGCAAACCGATACCCGAGAGGAGGCGACGCGCCTCAGCCGGGCCGGGACCCTGCACATTGCGGACCAGCCACAGCCACGCCGGTGGTGCGTCCGAACTCTCATCATCCACGCGTTGCTGCAGTGTTGCAGCTGATACCTGGTCCAGAGCAATCCCGTCTTGTGCTGGTGGGCGGCGATAGGGATGTCCCGGCAGGATGGTACGGTGCGCATTGCGATCAGCGGAGATGAAGCGGTGGGCGGTGAGGATCTTCCGGTCCTCATCCAACAGGAGGAGGTTGCTGAAACGCCCCATGGTTTCGGCGACCAGGGTGAACTCACGGGTCCGCCCAAGGTCGTCATATGTGTTTATCGTCAGTTCTGCTAGCCGGTCCATGTCTATCTGGACCAGTGCCTGCAGTGATCCCGGCGTCAGGTGCTTTCTCAACATCATGCAGAAATTGCTCGGACGTCTCGGGTGAGTGTACTTCCGCCGGGTAAGGTGCATGCGTGCATGCTGGCGATTGCTCGATATCAGAAGCACCCGGGTGCGCTGCCCATCGTACAGGTGAAGCAGAATCTCATCCCGGTCAGTGGTCTCGTATATTTTCTGCAGCCGCGAGCCCACCAGTTCCTCCATCTCCCCGATGGATGCTCGGAGTGAAACGGCGTCGAAGGCCATGTGCTTTTACCTCTTCCTGGCAGCAATGTCCACTGTGTCCAGCGGGTTTGCCGTAGAATGGACAGTGCAAACTCTCCGATATATGAACGCGGGATAGGTGATGCTGTGCATCAATGAGTTCCGTGGACTACCTCGAGCCCGACTTCTTCTATGGCCTGCGAAAATGTGTCCTTGTATGGACATGGACCGACCATGCAGTTGCCCAGGTGGATGGCGTCCGCCCCGAGCTCCTTGAGGCGCTCGGCTTTTCCTGTGATCTTGTCTGCTTTGCCCCTATCACATCCACCGCAGGTGTCCAACCCCACAAGCTTGACCTCGGGATAGCTGGAAAAAGAGGCGTTTTTTTCTCGTACTGCCTCCAGACACCCGGCCGCCGGGCAGGAAACACTGTGACTGTCACATCTTATGATGCCGACATTCATGATAATTTCTCCTTTCATATCTTCACTTCTGGATCAAGATGTAAATCGGATTGTCATGTGATCTCCACCATGTGCCGTTTCAGCATTGTCAGATTCTCTTCAAGCTCATCGCAGTTACGCATACCGATGTTGAAGGCATGTACGAAGGGATGCCGGCACACAAACTCAATGGCTCCTTCGAGATCGTAAACCAGATCGCCGCGTCCGAGTATCTTGATCACGTACACGCCTTTCCCCTGGGAAAAACACTCCTGCAACGCCTCGAGCATGTCATCTCTCGAACCGTCATCTATGCGAGAGCCATCGCGGTTAAGTGTCCCGCAGACAATCTTGATCTGCTCCTCCGAGGCTGCCTCTTTCAGTAATGCGGGTGAGTGGCTGGATAGTCCGACGTGTCGCACCGTTCCGGCATCCTGCGCCTCGCACAGATATTCGAGAGCTCCCGTACGGTCCGAAAGGCCGTCTGTGGGAACGTTATGCAGAAAAGCGATGTCCAGATAATCGGTATCCAGTTCGATAAGTATCTGCCTCAGCTGACGCTCGGCTGACTCACGGGTCTTTGCCGCTGTCTTGCTGGTCACTACCACCTGTTCCCTGCCCACCTGTCGGAGTCCGGCGGCCACCTGCGGATGGCTCTCGTATGCCAGTGCGGTATCCCAGTGAGTTACTGCAAACCTCTCGTATGCCTCCGCGAGGATTGCGCCGCCTTCTGCAGGTGACAGATCAATTATGTGCTCGGTACCGAATATGAGGCGGGAGACCTCCGGTCCCGATTCACCCAGGCGAATCTTTGGTGCCCGCATTGGGTCATCTTTCACGTCACATCCCCCCTTTCGCCCTGTTAAATGATGTCGGTGCCCAGTTTCGGGCACACATACAAGGTATCACGAAGATGCCGTACCCGACCATCCTGACCGCGGGTCATTCAGGCAGAGAGGAGCTTTCGTGCTGTCTGGCGAAGAATATAATGACAAGGACATTCCCCGAAAGCGCAGAGGGGAGATGATTCGTTTGCGGGGACAGTTGACCGAGGTGATCGCAGATTTTGTTGAATCGGACCGGGGCAACCGCCTACCCGGTAGCTGCCGTCCCATATTCGATTCTCCGCTGGTGGGATTTGCGCACGCTGCAGACCCCATCTTTGCCCGGCTGCAGGATGAGGAGGTAGTGGGGCCCCACCACCTCAAGCCCGATGAGTGGCTGCCCGGTGCAGCTACAGTGATATCATACTTCCTCCCCATAAATGTGGACATCAATCGACGCAACTATGATGTGGATCACTGTTCCGAGAGGTGGCTCTACGCCCGTTTTTACGGCGAGTTGTTCAACGAGCGGCTTCGGAGGCGCGTGGTGGCTTTTCTGCGTGGGCTGGGATACGATGCCTGCGCTCCCGCGCTTATGGATAGATTTGCGTCCCGCAACCTGAGCAGCAACTGGTCAGAGCGTCACGTCGCTTATGCCGCCGGGCTGGGTTCTTTCGGGCTGCACGCTGGGCTCATCACCGACAGGGGAACCTCCGGCAGGTTCGGGAGTATAGTTACTGCGCTGGACCTGCAGACGGCGAACGTCCCCTCCGGAGAACCTGAACGACACACGAGCAGGTGCCTTTGGTTTTCTGAGGGGAGCTGCCGCGCCTGCCTGAAACGGTGCCCTGCAGGAGCACTCGGTCCGGATGGAAAGGACAAGGCTCGCTGCCAGCGGCACCTACAGGAAATGGGCCATTCAGTGCAGAGAGCGTACGGATTTCCGTACTTTCCCTGTGGAAAGTGCTACGTGAATGTGCCGTGCGAGCAGGCGATACCGCATGAGTAGTCGTTCTCTGCTCTGAGGATCTCCAGCCTCATCGCCGCGAATTATGGAGAACTGTGCGGCATGTTCGTGATAGTCGGCGGTCGTAACAATATGCTACACTACAAGAGATGGAGTTGTCTCAGAGTAGTCATGCATGCTGGACTTGGCGGAGAGAGGGGCGTTGCAACCGGCCTGCTCACCGCACGTAATTTTTGCGGGACCCTCCGGTGCCGTGATTGTTGCCGTGCAGCGCGGGTGCATACCGGTTATCATGCCGCTACCACGTGAGTCTCTGTGAATCCCCATTTTTGACCGAGATGGATGACCAGTAGACGGGTTGGGGCAGAACCATGCCTTGTGCCGGAATTATATTCCTTTTATGGGCACATTCTAGATCCAGTAGTGCGAGTTGCCGGAGGGGGTCCGGGCCTCTTCCGGTTGGGAAGGGGGACGGTATGGAGAGAAGAAATACCAGGTTTGCAGTTGTCGGTGCGGGAGGCGGGGGGCAGGCGTTGGCTGGTTACCTGGCCATGCAGGGCTGTGAAACCCGCCTGTACAATCGCACACCTGATC
Source organism: Clostridia bacterium (assembly GCA_003554565.1). Taxonomy (GTDB): domain Bacteria; phylum Bacillota; class Sulfobacillia; order SLMV01; family SLMV01; genus PWGR01. The sequence goes on along the minus strand of PWGR01000219.1, from coordinate 6,638 downwards.
GTCTGCAGGCGGTCGCCGGGGAGGGCGGAATACACCTGGAGGGGGAGTTTACGGGTTTTGCCCGGCTCGCAGAAGTGAGCACGGACCTGTCCGAAGTAGTGCGGGGCGCCCATGTGATAATGGTGGCACTGCCTGCGTTTGCCCACCGCCCCATGGCATCACAGATGGCCCCTCATTTGCGGCCCGGTCAGGTGATCGTCCTGAATCCGGGTCGTACGGGCGGAGCGCTTGAGTTTCGCTTTGTCCTGGACGGCCTCGGGGTTTCGGATCGGGTGTGCGTGGCGGAAGCACAGACCTTCCTGTTTGCCAGCAGGATTTCCGGGCCGGCGCGCGTCCGCATACACGCTCTGAAGCGGGTGGTGCCCCTGGCGGCGCTGCCGGCTGGGGAGACCGAACGGGTACTGGAGTTTCTCCGGGTCCCGCTTCCCGTATTTACTGCGGCGGAGAACGTGCTGGAGACCAGCTTTGACAACATTGGGGCAATTTTTCATCCTGCCCCCACGATCCTGAATGCAACGAGGATCGAGCAGCAGATTCAATTCGATTACTATCGTGAAGGGATCAGCCCGTCAGTCGCACGAATTCTCGAGGAAATGGATGATGAGCGCAGGGCCGTGGCCCGGGCCCTCGGGCTGAGCGTGCGTTCTGCGCTGCATTTCCTTCGCCAGGCATATGGTGTACGGGCGGATAACTTGTGCCGGGCCATGCAATCCAACCGGGCTTACAAAGGCATTGCCGCACCGCCCGGGCTGCATCACCGGTACATCACAGATGACATACCAGCGAGTCTCGTTCCCATGGCTTCCTTTGGTGACCTGCTGGGTGTGCCCACGCCGACGATAAAATCCATCGTCCACCTGGCCTGCGTTCTGCACGGCACTGACTACTGGAGGACGGGCCGCACGGTTGAAAGGCTGGGACTTTTCGGCCTGACGCTGGAGGAGATATGGATGCGGGTCGCAGGTACAGATACTGATGAGATGGTGGGTGATTGACCATGACAGGAGCGGGACCGAAGCACATCCTGGCGGCTACGCTGGGGGATTGCGTGCATGTAGCGGGGGTATTCAGCTTCCTGCGACTCGCCGAGGGTGAGGGCTGCCGGACGGAGTTCATGGGAACGCGTGTCAAACCAGACGTTTTGATCGACAGATGTCGGGAGGTCGGACCGGATGTGGTGGCTGTAAGCTACCGTCTTTCCCCGGAGTCAGCCCAGCAGGTGTTCTCAGAGCTGGTGCGGTGTGCGGCCGAGGGGGGCACCGAAGGCGTAGAATTTGTGTTGGGAGGTACGGGCCCCGTGTGTCGTGTGGCACAAGAATCCGGTCTATTTGCGGAAACCTTCGACGGGTCTGCCGGACCTGATGATATTCTGCGTTATCTGCGGGGTGGCGGAGCCCCTGCTGAGGGGGGCAGGCCGTCCGGGGACGTGGTGAGCCGGATCGCGCAGAGGGGGGAGAAGCCTCTCCTGCGTCATCATTACGGCCGCCCGACACTGGAGGAGACTGAAAAGGGGATCCGCCGGATAGCCCGTGCTGAAGTTCTGGACATTCTGTCCCTGGGCCCCGACCACAATGCTCAACTCGCGTTTTTCCGTCCTGCGGAGCGTGATCCGATGCAGGATGGGGCCGGTGGAGTACCGGTGCGCCGCGCCGGCGACCTGGTCCGCCTGTATGCGGCCGCTCAGGGTGGGAACTACCCCCTGATGCGCTGCTACAGCGGTACCATTGATGTCTTTCGCTTTGCCGAAGTGCTTCTCAATACAATACGAAACGCATGGTGTGCCGTCCCCCTGTTCTGGTACAACGTGCTGGACGGTCGGGGACCCCGCGGCCTGGAGGAGAGTATTCGGGACGCACAGGAGCTGATGTGTTGGCACGCCGAGAGGAACGTGCCTGTCGAAGTGAATGAATCGCACCACTGGAGCCTACGGGATGCACACGATACCGTGGCCGTTGCCGCGGCCTATCTGGCTGCCTACAATGCCCGGGCAGCCGGGGTCCGGCATTATGTGTCGCAGTATATGTTTAATACCCCGCCGGGCACATCTGGTGTCATGGATCTGGCCAAGATGATGGCCAAGGATGAAATGATCAGTTCACTGGCGAGCGGCAGCTTCTGCATCTACCGTCAGACCCGGGCCGGGCTGTTCAGCTTCCCGCCCGATCCCGATATGGCCCGCGGACAGCTGGCCTACTCAACCGTACTGCAGATGGCCATGGACCCCGACATTATGCATGTTGTAAGCTTCAGCGAAGCTGATCATGCTGCCACGGAGGATGATGTGATTGCCAGCTGCCGTCTTGTCAATCAGGTAATTGATCGCCACCTGGACGGTTTCCCGGACGTGTGTTCTGACGAACGTGTACTTGTGCGCCGGGACGAATTGATGCGTGAGGCGAAGCGGCTGCTCGATGCGATAGCATCCCTGGGCGAGGGAGCTTCAGACCCGCTGGCCGATTCCGCTACCCTGGCAGAGGCCGTGCGCCGAGGGTATCTCGATGCACCTCATCTGGCGGGAAATCCTGCTGCCTGCGGCCAGCTGCAGACCCGGATTATTGAAGGACGCTGCGTGGCAGTCGACGCGGATGGGGGAGACCCTGTGTCCGAAGATGCACGCATTTTTCTCCTTGATCAGGATCGGCAAGGGATGTACCATCCCGATTGAAAATAAACCAGTGCTGACGCACCGAGGAATCTGTGAGCAAGAAGCAAACCCGTATCGTCGTGTCGAACCATCGAACATGACCCGACAGAGGATGGTTTGTCACTCGCTCCGACGGTGACTGCCCGTGACGGGAACAACTGCGGACGACGGTCGTCAGAAGACCAGGAAGGGCTATCGCGCAGGAAGCGGGAGCTGTATCGCGCCCGGCGGAGGACGATCTGGTGTATTCCGCTATCGTGTCACATGTGTGTGCCGCACCGCGGCAGGAGTACTATCGGCCCGGCGTGACATGCGCGATGACCGAGCGACCAGCCGCGGAGGGATCAACGTGAGCGATTCTACGGTAGGTGTCGGGACATCTGTAGGTGGGAGAACCCGCCGCATAGGCGGCATTATTCTGGTCGTACTGGCGTTGTCAGCTCTTGTCATACCTGTGGGGTGTGTGCAGATCCCGGAAGGTGATCCCGACATACGCGCAGTGGTGATGGAGGTAGGCCGCGTTGCGGGAGACGAAGCAGTGCAGATCCTGGTGGAGGCGGAACCCGGCAGCGGATGCTATGAACGGGCTGATATTTGTCACCGGCCAAGCGGATGTACTCATCAGGCACAACGACTCATACCGGCGAGTCAGTACCGCGGAAATTAAAAGAGATCTTGTTGTACAGGTGTGGTTTACGGGACCAGTGGCCGAATCGGATCCGGTACAGGCGAGGGCTGAGACTGTGGTCATTGAGTCGTATCCTTAGCCTCTGTCTGTTTTTACAGCATTGCGCTCAACGAGATTATCCTTTCCTCCTGGGTGAGTCAAGCGAGATGCATCTGTTGAGCACCGACGCCCCTGCCTGCTCTTGACGCGCAAGCCCCGTATCGGTGTGGTATTGGTCGAGAGGCGCCCGAGTGCAGCGCGAGCTTAGTGCAGCGCGAGCTTCCTATCATCTCGTATCCCCAACTCCTACGACACAACCACCAGATTGATGACTGCAGACTCTCTGAATTGATGCCGATGTAATTCATGGTGGAGAGCTGTCCTGGGCACCAATTGGTGTCAATATATGAAGATTGAGCGCGAAATTCGAAGGAACAGGGCTTTTGGTGGCGAATGTGCAGAACATAAGGAGGATTTACCAAGCCGGCGAAGCCGGAGGTAGCGCGACATGGACGTTACTCTACAGTATGCCATGGGGTTTGAGCGGAGCTGAAGGCTAAAGACAGCTTCTGGTCCAGATGAGAGCAGGGCAGTTGGCTACTCGCCGATACAGGAGGGAGTGAGATCGCTGACAACGGAGAGACATGGTGAGATTCAGCAGCATTGACGCGTCGACGACCCGCAAATGTCTCTTTTCAGAACAATGAGGCTTGTTCATAACTTCAAACCCGGCGAACAGGATGCTACGGGGATTGAATTTGTGCCTGTCAAATAAGCATCTCTTATGAGGGGTGTTCAACAGTGGGCAAAGACTCTATGCTCGACAAGGTATTCGGATATATCAAGCCACAAGACAATTCCGAGGCGGAAGCGACTGCAGAAGAGCAGACAGAGGAATCCAGTGAGCCAGAGAGTCAACCCGGAAATCAAGATGATCAGCAAGGGGATCACCAGCACGGGGAGCCGGAGTGCGGCGATGACGAACCAGCACGTGAGCACGGCACCCGGCTTTTTGACCGTGACAGTCGGATTGTTCTCGAGGACAAAGCATCGCTCGATCTCATGATAGCCGTGGAGAACGCCATACTGGCCAAACGCATGTCAGATAGCAGTGTCACCGAGCTGCAGAACAGGCTGGAGGATAGCCGTCAACAGGCGGCTATATCGGATAAGGACCTGGAGAGAACGAGGGCTCTCCTGGCGGAGAAAGAGGAGCAAATAGAAGATCTGAAGCAAAAACTGGCGGACAAGAACGTACAGATCGATCACGCCCTGGAGCAGTACAGGCGCATTGAGTCCGAGATGTCGGAAACTGTCGACGAGCTCAAGAATCGCATAGATGTGGAGCAGAGGAAGTATCAGAGACTGCATGAGCAGAGTCAGAAGGACACTGAGAGAAGACTGCAGGAAATCGAGAAAAGAGACCAGATGATTTATGAACTGGAGGGAGAGAACGCAAACCTGAAACAGCAGTTAGATCAGGCAAAGCAGCAGAACCGCTATCTGTTGAATGTCGTCAGAGATTTTACCGACCAGGTGACAGGATCCCTGGACCAGGATTCTGACGAAGCGGATACTGATGAACACAGTGATCAATCATGAGTCTGGACCATCCCGAGCCGGTATTCGAGCTCGAATCTGTAGAATCAACTCCCACGTGCTACGAGATGTCAGTGAAGATTTCGCGGGATGCACAGCACAGACATGTGCATCTGCCAATAGACGAGTTCACCTACCTGGGGGTCAGGAGGAATCTCGGCGAACTGAGCCCTGGTGATCGCTACCGGCTTTCCCTGCACTGCCGGTGGGATCCCTTTCAGAGGCAGCATTTTGCGGTAGTTACGAGGATCAGCCATAACAGCAGGGATATTCTGTATTTCTACTGCTCAGAGCGCTTTCGGCGCTCATTGCTTGAGCTTGAAAGCGCTCTGGGTCCCGGGGAACCGGAGGAGGAGATAGATGCCGCACTTGGTCCTTGCAGGAAAGTCACGAGAGCCTGGGCTCCGAGGGTGGCAGTCGTAGCACTTTTTTTGCTGATTGGCGTCATATCTGTAGCTTTTGGGCCTGACTACAGGTCCGAGGAGTGCGGTAGCAGTAGTGTGATAGCAGATTCGCAATTCAATGATGCGGCATCGACTGTTGAGGAATCGAAGAGTGACGACAAAGGCTGGCAGCCCGCAGAGTCGACGGCAGCTGTGGGCGAAGAACACACCAATCGGGCTTCATACGAGCATTATGTTGAGCACGCCAACAATGAACCTGAGCCGGAAGAGGTTTATTCACTGACGCTGGAACCTGGTGAGAAAATATACTCCCTTCCGGAAGGGCACGTTGCCCTCACATTTGATGACGGCCCCTCACCCTATACAGAGCAGATAGTGGACATTTTGAACGAACACGGGGTGGCTGGCACCTTCTTTTTCATCGGCGAGCACGTCGCAGAGTTCCCCGCGGCAGTGGAATATGCGAGTGCCGAGGGTATGGTGGTGGGAAACCATTCCTGGAGTCACCGCAGCCTGGTCGACGCTTGTGCTGAAAGGCTGGGCCGAGAGATCGTCGCGACCGGTGATCTGATACAGGCGATCACCGGTAGTCCGGCAGATCTTTTCCGGCCTCCGTATGGCCTCACGGATGATAAGGTGAGCACATTCCTGGCGGAAAAAGACATGACCACGGTTATGTGGAATTATGATGCAAAGGACTGGCGGGTTGACTCCGCGGAAGAAATCGTCGATTATGTGCTGGGTTCCGAGCCGTGTGGTGGCATTTACCTTCTACACGAAACCCCCCTGACCATTGAGGCTCTGCCGGTGATTATCGAATTTTTTGAACAGAAAGATCTCGTGCTCGTGGTGTTCGACAACGGGGTGACCGAATAGGAGCCGGGTTGTCCTGCTCCGCAAGGCACTTTTGCCTTGTGATATGCCGATTCTTACGCGAACCGCATTGTATTGCCGGGCGTTGATGTTCTGCGAAATTGTACCCCTTCCCATTGACACCTTCTATGCATGCGATTGGTCTCATTTCCTTCCCCCCGGGTTGCACCGTAGTTTTGCTGCAATCAAATTCTGCGCTCAATCTGCCGGGTGCAAATGCCGGGTCCTTCGGTGTCCGTTCCGGGCTGGGCTGGAGGACTCGCGGGCCCTTCATACGGTGTGAACTGCCCGCATACGGATGAGGACGGAAGCGTTCTACTCGTCTCAGCGAGGGAGTGAGTATTCTGAAAGAGCCTGCGCCGCCCTTTCACGCGATGACTCCCGATGAGGTGAAGCGGTTCTGGGACGTTGATCCTCGAAGGGGACTTCCGCTCGGGGAGGTAACGCGGCG
>PWGR01000208.1 GCA_003554565.1 Clostridia bacterium | reverse complement strand
CTGACTAAGGTTAAAACGGGGCCCCGTTCACGGGGCCCCGTTTTGGTAATGCGTGCAGCTGAGCCCCTCTGCCCGCCGACGCAAGGCAGTGATGTCACGTGGGGAAAGCACAAACCTCCCGGCCGGTTGGATGCAACCTCCATCTCTTCGTTATAATTGATACTGTGAACCTGTGAGTAAACTACTGGATGCAGAAGGGGTGGGGGATGTCCCGTGGATCATGTCAAGCAGCAAGCGGCGTATGTGGCGCGCCTCGCTCACCTGCGCCTGTCCGGCGCTGAGCTGAAAACGATGGCGCGAGACATGGAATCAATTTTAGACTACATCGGGCGCCTGGAAGAGCTGGAGCTTGATGAGGTGCAGCCTCTGTTCAATCCGGCGGCAGCTGATGATAATGTCTGGCGCGAGGACGAGACGGGAACGGACGATATTTCAGATGAGTTTCTCCGGGGGGCGCCAGATGTACGCGACAGGTACCTGATGGTGCCGCAGGTAGTTGCCTCTGATGAGGTTGAGGGTGAAGATGATGACATGTGATCTGTCGCGGCTGACGTTGATGCAGATGAGAGAGTTAATTGACGCAGGAGAGGTGTCGCGGGAAGAACTGGTCCGGGCGGCGTTGTCGGCAGTTGCCGAAGGTGACGAAGTGTTAGGCGCTTTTCTGGAAGTGGATGAGGAAGGTGCCCTCGCGGCGGCGCGTGCTGCTGATAACACTGGAGGGCAGACCGGAGGTGTCCTCGACGGTATCCCTTATGCGGCCAAAGCCAATATCTGCTCGCGCCGCATGACCACTAACTGTGCCTCGTACATGCTGGCGGATTATCGGTCCCCCTTCGATGCGAAGGTGGTGGCTTCGACTGGATCGGCCGGGGGAATTCTCCTCGGGAAGACGAACATGGATGAGTTTGCCATGGGTTCATCTACTGAGAACTCGGCCTTTCACAAGACCCGCAACCCGTGGGATCTTGATAGGGTGCCGGGGGGATCCAGCGGGGGTTCCGCGGCAGCCGTGGCTGCCAATTACGTCCCCGCTGCCCTGGGGTCGGACACCGGGGGCTCCATTCGCCAGCCGGCCTCCTTCTGTGGTGTGGTGGGCATGAAGCCCACATACGGTTCCGTGTCGAGGTACGGGCTGATTGCCTTTGCTTCCTCACTGGATCAGATCGGTCCCGTCACCCGCACAGTTCATGACTGTGCAGCAGTCCTGGACGCGCTGGTGATGCGCGATAAACGGGACAGTACCTCGACTTCACACCCTGACTCCGGTCGTTTCTCTGAGAGTGTGGCTGCCTCAGGGGAGGATCTGCAGGGGTGGCGGATCGGACTGCCGCGAGAGTACCTCGGGGATGGAATAGATCCCCGTATCCGCGAGGTGGTCAGGGGCGCTGCCGACGGATTTACCGGGCTGGGCGCCGAGGTGCGAGAGTGCTCGTTGCCGCATACAGATTATGCCCTGCCAGCCTACTACATAATAGCCTCGGCCGAGGCCTCTTCAAACCTCGCCCGGTTCGATGGTGTCCGGTACGGAATGCGCACAGAAGGTGAGAGTGTCCTCGATCTTTACCTCAATAGCCGGGGAGAAGGGTTTGGTCCTGAGGTCAAAAGACGGGTGATGCTCGGCACATTTGCCCTCAGTGCCGGCTACTACGACGCATACTATCTCAAGGCGGCCCGCACCCGGGGGATGATTGTGCGGGAGCTGGAGCAGGCTTTTTCTGACTTTGATCTGCTCCTTACGCCCACGACGCCGATGCCGGCATTTGGTATAGGCGAGCGGGTGGAGGATCCGCTTGCGATGTATATGGCCGACATATGCACGATACCGGCCAATATGGCGGGAATCCCCGCCATCAGCATTCCCGGCGGTCGGGTAGATGGGTTGCCCGTGGGTATACAGCTTATGGCCCCCCGTTTCGCGGACGAGCGCCTACTGCGAGCCGCGGCTGTGTACGAGCGGGTCACTGGCGACCGCGGGGCTAACCCGTCATGTCCCGGAGATGTGCCCACAGAGGGGGTGTGCGATCGATGACTTTTGATGACCCCACGCCGCTGATCGGCCTGGAAATTCACGTGGCCCTGGCTACCGACAGCAAGATGTTTTGCCCCTGCGAGACCGAATTTGTGCGTGAGCCCAACACCCAGGTTTGTCCGGTGTGTCTTGGACTTCCCGGTGCGCTGCCCGTGCTCAACAGGCGGGCTGTTGAACTGGGGGTCTTGTGCGCGCTGGCCCTGGATGCCGAGGTTTACCCCGAAATGCAGTTCGAACGCAAGAACTATCATTATCCTGACCTGCCGAAGGGGTATCAGATCAGCCAGCTTGCCGCGCCAATGGCGGAAAACGGGATCATGAGCTTCACGGACGACGATGGCGGGGAGAAGGAAGCACGCATTCGTCGGGTTCACCTGGAGGAGGACGCCGGCAAGTCCATCCACCTGCCCGGTGAAGGCACCCTATTGGACTTCAATCGGTGCGGGGTGGCCCTGGCCGAGGTCGTGACCGAGCCGGATTTGCATTCACCGGCCGATGTGCGGTGCTTCCTCGAGCAGCTGAGAGAGCTGCTCCGGCATACCGGGGCGTCCGAGGTGCGGATGGAGGAGGGAGAACTGCGCTGCGACGTCAATGTCAACCTGGTGCACAACGGAGAGGGAACGCCCGGGCGGACAGAGATCAGTGAGGTGAAGAATCTGAGCTCTTTCCGCGGGGTGGAGCGCGCCCTGCAGTATGAGGTCGAGCGTCACCGACAGGCATTGAGGCGGGGGGATCCGCTCACGCACGAGACGCGGCACTGGGACGAGGAGAGAGAGGTAACATTTTCTGCCCGGAGCAAGGAGGAGTCGCACGATTACCGTTACTTCCCGGATCCCGACCTGCACCCGGTGCGGATCCCCCGTGCGATGATCGATGACCTGCAAGAGAGGATGGGTGAACTTCCCCGTGCCCGTCGACGCAGACTCAGCCGGGAGTACGACCTGAGCTCCTATGATGCTGACGTGTTGGTGGGAGGGGGGCTGGCCGATTTCTTCGAGGAGGTAGTGGCCGAGGGTTCGAATGCAAAAGCAGCCGCCAACTGGGTCATGGGGGAGCTGTCAGCTCACCTCAATGCTGAGGATATAGGCATTGATGAACTCCCCGTGCAGCCCGGGCAGCTGGCCCAGCTCCTGGACATGGTGGACTCCGGCGAGATCAGCGGAAAGATAGCCAAGGAGGTCTGGGGCGCAGTGGTGCAGCAGGGGTGCGACCCGCGGGCCATTGTCGAGGAACGGGGCCTGAGCCAGATCAGCGATGATGCCCAACTGGAGAGCCTGGCCCGGGAAGTGGTCGAGGAACATGAAGATGTCGTGCGGGATTACCGCAGCGGCAAAGAGAAGGCTCTCGGTTTCCTGGTGGGACAGATCATGCAGAAGACACAGGGCAAGGCCAACCCGCAGATGGCAAATGAGAAACTGCGTGAGATCATCAGTAGGGAGGGATGTGAATGAGCTTTGAGGTTCTGGTGCTCAGTGATACCCACATACCCGCCCGAACGCAGCAGCAGCCGGATGCGGTAATTGAGGCGGCCGAGTCAGCCCCCGATCTGATTGTCCATGCCGGTGATCTCGTGGATGAGGAAGTGCTGCGGTCCCTGGAGCGTTTTGCGCCGGTGCAGGCAGTTGCCGGCAACATGGACCCGCAGGAGCTGCTTCAGCAGCTTCCCCGCAGACGCGAGATTGACGCAGGCGGGATTGCCATCGGTGTCATGCACGGCGACGCACTTTCGTCACCGCGGTCAGGCAGTTCCGAGGAGCTGGTGGACGAGTTTCCGGGGATGGATGTGGTGATCACCGGACACACTCATGTGCCCGGTCTCACCTTCTTGAATGGGGTGTGGATTTTCAACCCCGGCTCCCCGACTGATCCCCGGGGCGGGTCCGAATGTGCTTTCGGGTGGATCGAGATTGACGCAGGCGGAATCCAGTTCTCACTGCGCGTGTTCTGAAAGGTGGAGGAAGGCGAGTGAAATACGAGGCGGTGTTCTTCGATCTCGACGGCACACTCATCGGCCTGGACATGAACGAGTTTCTCCCGGATTATCTCGCGGGCGTTCAGCGCTGGACCCGACACCTCAGTGAAGACGGGCACTTCATGAGGTCTTTTGACGCTGCGGTGCAGGCCATGCTCGCCGGCGGGCGGCCGCATATGACCAACGAAGAGGTGTTTTTTTCGCGGCTGATGATCGATCTTCCACACCTGGAAAGGCGGGAAATGCAGGAGCTGTTCTCCGCCTTTTATGATGAGTTTTTTCCCACACTGCGGCGGCACTGCACCCCCGTTACCGGGGTCCGCCGGACCCTGCGCCGGCTCCGGAGCGCAGGATACCGGAATATACTGGCGACCAACCCGCTTTTTCCACGTGAGGCAGTAGTCCAGCGGTTGTGCTGGGGTGACCTGTACCCGGTCCACTTTGAACACATAAGTACGTACGAGAATTCCCGGTACTGCAAACCCCATCCGGGGTACTACCGGGACCTGCTGGGTGTGGCTGAGGTTTCACCGGATGCCGTCCTCATGGTAGGCAACGATCCAGTGGAGGATCTCGCTGCGGGGGAACTCGGCATCGACACATTCCTACTGGAGGAGGGTTACCTGGTAGAGCGGGAGGAGGCACCGGAGCCAACCTTCCGGGGCTCCCTGCAGGGGCTGGAAAGACTGCTTCTCAACCGATGATCTCCCCTATGTGCCGGGCATCGATGTTGCAGCCGGACAGGATGAGTGCAGCTGGTCGTGATGTTGTCGGCGCGGGAATGTGACCCGCCAGCACGGCTGCTGTGGGCAGCGCGCCGGCCCCTTCGGCAACCAGCTTATCCTCCAGCAGCAGGTGCGTTACTGAGGCGGCGATCTCTTCCTCGGTCACCGTAACCACAGCATCGACGTATCGTAAGGCCATGCGCAGGGTCTGCCGGGTGATCGCACCGGCGGTCGCATCTGATAGTGTGGGTTTGTGTCTGACCTTTACCAGCCGCCCGGCCCGCACCGAATGATACATCGGGGCTGAGGCGCGGGGCTGTACCCCGATTACGCATATACCCGGGTCCACGTGTTTCAGAGCACAGGCAATTCCGGCTATCAGTCCTCCTCCACCCACCGGCACCACCGCGGTGCCCAGATCGGGCAGCTGCTCCAGCAGCTCCAGTGCGATGGTACCGCCGCCGGATGCTACCCGCCGATCCGAGAAGCTGCTGAGGTAGCACATATCCCGATTGCGGGCCAGTTCTACTGCGGCATCTTCCGCTTCATCATAGATTCTTCCGGTGAGAATCAGCCTCGCCCCGAGGTCTTCGATGGGTTGTAGTTTGCTCTTGGGTGTTGTTTCCGGGACCACGACGTGGATGCGCCTACCGAGGATGTTGGCGGCATAAGCGCAGGCCGCGGCGTGATTGCCGCTGGAGGCAGTGATCAGCTTGCATTCTGCCGGTGTATCGAGCATTGCGTTGAAGGCGCCGCGGGCCTTGAACGAACCGGTGGGCAGCACGGACTCGAGCTTGTGCCAGTACTTTCCCCCCGCAAACTTGCCCAGGCGGCGGGCCGGCAGCAGTGGTGTGACCGAAAGATACTCCCGCAGTCGTTTCTGTGCGCTGCATACTTCGCTCGGCTCGACAAGCGGACGCGGATCGTTCATGAAGTCCCGGCTTCCCCCACTCCTTCACCAAACCACGGGGAGGGTTCAGCGGACGGGGCGACCTGCACCGGGCAGCTGCGGCCAGCGCGTTCCAGGTAGGTGCTGCATGTTGCCGAGGCCCGTTCTGGAGTGTTGCACTCGGTGCTCAGATGAGCCAGCACGACGGTCCGGGTATCGTGTCCGGCTATTTCTGCCAGTGCGGCACCGGCCTGTTCATTGCTCAGGTGACCGGCTCGCCCCATCACCCGCTGGATGAGGTGCAGGGGACGTCCCGACTCTTCCTCCATCCTTACATCGTGGTTGCTCTCGAATACCAGGTGATGGGCGCCGCGCAGGGCGGTAATAATGTGTGGCTCAACCGTGCCCAGATCAGTCACCAGACCGAGTTGCTCTTCACCGGAGCAAAACATGAATCCCTGCGGTTCTGCCGCATCGTGGGAGGTGGGCAGGGCGCGGACCCTGATCCCGCCTATCAGCACCGGGCAGGACGGACCGACAGTGCGGTAGGGGGCGGCATCCGGTGCGCCGAGCTGGCGCCACGTCCCGCGCGAGCTGTACAGGGCGTCGATCCCGTATCGTGCGTGCAGTGGGTGCTTGATGTGCAGGCCCCGACAATGGTCTCCGTGTTCGTGGGTTATGAGTACTGCGTCTATTTCGCTGGGATTCACTCCTACCGAATCCAGTGATTGCTCCATCCGGCGAAGGCGCACACCAAAGTCGACCAGGATTGTGGTTTCCGCGCTCTGGATTACATAGGCATTGCCAGCCCGGCTCGAGCTGGCCAGGGAGCAGAATCGCATGGTCGATCCGGTGCTTGACTCCTGCACATTTGCCTCCCCCCAAGTGTTCCCATTAAGAGTACCAGCTGAATATCTGTAACGGCAATGCTGAGGTCATTGAAAGCCGTTATCATTTGCAATATACTCTGTAAGGAAGTACTGAAATGCTAAGTAATAATCACAGTAGGAGCACAGTGGGAGGCGAGTCCGAGTGAACATAATGTACGTACTGCTGCTGGGGCTGGCAGCCGGGGTGCTGGGAACCGGTGGTGGTGGACTGATAGCTGCATTTACACACCGCCGTGTGAAGCTTCCGCTCAGTGGATTCCTGGGTCTGTCGGCCGGGGTGATGCTGGCAGTAGTTTTTCATGAACTCATACCCGAGGCGCTGGAGGATGGAGGACTCGCGCCCAGCATCATAGGTCTGATTTCTGGCGTACTTATCATGATCGTAATGGATTACCTCGTTCCGCACGAGCACCTGAGCAATAACTCGCGGGAGAAGGTTCAGCCCACGTTCGTTCGTGCCGGACTGCTGCTGGGCCTGGGGATAGCCTTTCATAACTTTCCTGAGGGGATCGCTATAGGCACCAGCTATGCGCATGATCCGGAGCTGGGCTATGCCATAGCCGTGGTGCTTGCCCTGCACAACCTCCCCGAGGGCATAGCTATGGCCATTCCGCTGTCGGCCGGGCACCTGCCGCCCTGGAAAGTGGTGCTGTATACTATGCTGGCCGGTGTTCCCATGGGAATAGGCGCCTTGATCGGCGGCTGGATCGGAGTCATATCGCCGCTTCTGCTGAGCGTGGGCCTGGGTTTTGCTGCCGGAGCCATGCTGTACATCATCTGTCACGAGCTGGTTCCGGGCGCGCAGCGACGCAGTCGGGGTTACGGTGCGACGCTGGGTATAGTGATCGGGGTCATCATTGGCGTGATTCTCCTCGGCCATCACCACTGATGAGATCCCTGTTGCCGGCCGGTTTGATCAGTGATGGTGTACTTGATAAGTGAGATCTGGTTGGTCTTCGCCCGTCCGCGACGGCCCAGGATCAGATGGTAGTGGCCGCTGACCTCGAAAACCGTGTCGAACACCTCCGTGGACTCCCGCGTTACATGGTCGCGGAACAGAAAGGGCACCGTGAGATGGCCCTCGCAGGGTGAGGCAAATACCTCGACCAGCAGCCGGTCCGGCCCGGGTCCGGGGAGAAATACGACCTGTATCCTCTGGTCTCCGAAGTAAGTGAGGTCATCGTGCGCGAGAGCTTTCTGTCCATTCTGGGTGGCCAACAGGAGCCGGGCAACGGCCCTCTCCGTGGGTTTGTCCGGGCAGTTAAGCATTACTATGCAGAAGCGGGTCTGTGCCTCGAGCACACCCACTTCGATTTCGATGCGGGAGATATCCTCGCCAGTCAAAAGCGGTACCTTGGAGGAGCTGCTCTGATCCATTACACGTTACCCCTTTTCCCTGCATTCAGCTTGAATCTACCAGAAACCGGCCGGGGCTGTAAAGTTGGCGCCGGCGGATTATCTGCAGTGATATCGGTGAGGATATGTCGAAGGAGTGCTGGCCTCGATTGCAGAAAGTATAAATTGGATGAGCCGCCGCATCATGATCGCATCATGATGCAGTCTGCGGAGATTACGCGTAGAAACAGGGGGGTTGTTCTGTGAAGATTGCATTTTTCAATGACACCTATCACCCTTACGTCAGTGGTGTAATATCCTCTGTAGATCGGTTTACCATGGCCCTGCGGGAGCGCGGCCACGAAGTGGAGCTGTATGTCCCCGGGAACTGGACTTCTCCGTGGAAGGAAACTGTCGGAGACGACGTGCACGAGGTCCCGTCATTTCCCGTTCCCGGTTTTGAAGGGCTGCGGATTGGCACACCTCTTCTTGCAGACGGGCATCTGTCAGTCTCAAGCGGTGTGGACGATGAGATGGATGTGGTGCACGCTCACTCGCCATTTGTCATCGGGCGGATAGGAGCGCGGCTGTCTGAGAAGCGTCACCTGCCATTCATCTTCACCTGTCACAGCATATACCCCCGTTATTCGGAGTATGTACCGCTGGTTTCAGATCTGGCCGCCGACGTTATCCGCGAATACGTGACCGAATTCTGCACCTGGTGTGACGTGGTGCTGGCTCCATCGCGGTACGTGAAGCGGGTGTTGCGGATGTGGGGCGTCACTTCTCGCATTGAGATCCTGCCGTCCGGGGTCGATGTAGATCAGGTGGGCCGGGTGAAACAAGCGGAGGTGCTGGATGCTTCTGAGACCCGCCGCCGGCTCCTCAGTTCTATCGGAGTTGATGTCGAGGAGAAGGTGCTTCTTTCGGTAGGGAGGATAGATCCACAGAAGAATCTGGAGTTTCTACTTGATGTGCTGCAGCACCTACTGGAGGATCTGCCGGTGCACCTGGTGGTCATTGGCGACGGACCGGGTCGGGAGAAGCTGGTCAACAGCGCGGAAGACCGCGGCCTGGCCGGACGGGTTCATTTCCTGGGGAAAAAGAGCTTTTCCGAGGTTGTTAAGTGGTACTGCACTGCGGATGCTTTCTGCTTTTCATCCACCACGGAGACACAGGGACTGGTGGTCGTGGAGGCAATGGCCGCAGATCTTCCGGTGGTGGCTCTGTCCTCGGCCAGCTCGCGAGAATTGATTGATGATGGTGTCAATGGTCTTCTGACCCGACAATGCCCGGGCGAATTTGCGCGGGCGGTGCGGAGAGTGCTCACCGACAGGGAACTGGTCCGACGCCTTGCTGCAGGGGGTACGGAATGTGCCGAACGCTACTCCATTGATGTGCTGACCGACCGGCTGACGGACATTTACCGCTCCGCCATCGACAGAAAGAGGCGGTCGCTCGCGCACTGACGGCCCACGGGTTCCTTTCTCCTCTGCCCCCAATCTTGCAATGCGAAACGATGTTTCATATGCTGTATCTTGGGGTGAGTCAATGACTGCGAGCGGCAGGGGAAGAAAACGTACGGCCGTACAGAGGGCCATTGACGTGCTGCGCCTTCTGGGCGGGGCGCCGCGTCCCATGGGGATTACCGAGGTGGCTGATGAACTGGGCCTGCCCAAGGCCACGGTGTTCCGCCTGCTTCGCGACCTGGCTGAGGTTAACTGTGTAATATCTGATGAGGACTCGCAGGGGTATCGGCTTGCCCCCGGCCTCATTGAACTGGGCGAGCTGGCCCGGCGGCAGATTGACGTAGCTGACCTGGCGCGACCTGTGCTGGAGGAAGTCGCCCATCAGGTCAGGGAGACCGTCAATCTCGGTGTGCTGCACGATGACAAAGTCCTCGTCGTCGACTCAGCCCGGGACCTGAAGGGGCCGAGACTGACCGCCGATCTGGGCCCTGTCTCAGAGCTGTACTGCTCCGCACTGGGGAAGGCGCTCCTCAGCTGTCTACCGGGGGATCGCCGGGAGCGCATGCTGGATGAAATGAAGCTGAGCAGACAGACCGAACACACCATAACATCAGTCGAGGCGCTGCGGCGGGAACTGGATCAGGTGCGGCGCTCCGGCGTAGCCTACGACCGGGAGGAGTATGAACTGGGACTATACTGTATCGCGGTCCCGGTCCGGCGGAAATCGGAAGCTGCCGCGGGGGCGATCAGTGCCTGCGGGCCCGTCAGTCGACTGCAGGAGAAGCAGGAGGAGGTTGTGCAGTACCTCCGCGATGCTGCCGGACGGTTGATCCCCCTGCTGCCTGGAGATGCTGGAGCGTGAAAGTGAGCTTGCGAAAGGAGTGAAGACATGGCGGTGACAATGAAGGGACGCGACTTTGTTTCTCTGCGGGATTTCTCGCGGGAGGAGATCGAGCAGTTGTTGGAAACGGCGAGCGCCATGAAGATGCGCCAGAAGGCCGGGATGGTGGACCGGCCGCTGGAAGGCAAGACGCTCGGGATGATTTTCACCAAGCCATCCACCCGGACGCGCATATCATTCGAGGTCGGAATCTGGCAGCTGGGCGGAGTTGGCCTGTTTCTCAGTGCCGACGAGCTGCAGCTGCGCAGGGGTGAGACAATCGAAGACACGGCCATGGTTCTGTCTCGCTATCTGAACGGGATCATGATCCGTACCTATGACCATGAGGATGTCGTGGATCTGGCGGAAAACTCCACTATTCCGGTGATCAACGGTCTTACCGACCTGCTGCACCCCTGCCAGGCGGCCTCTGATCTCCTCACCATCCGTGAGAAAAAGGGCGATCTCTCGGGCCTGAAATTGGCATTCGTCGGTGACGGGGACAACAACATGGTGCACTCTCTCCTGTTTGCCGCAGCCAAAATGGGAATGGATGCCTGCGTCGGTTCTCCTGCGGGATATGAGCCAAAGAAGGAGATTATGGATATGGCTCAGGAGGAGGCCCTGCGCACCGGATCAGAACTGCGTGCCGTCAACGATCCGGTCGAAGCTGTCACCGGCGCTGACATCGTGTACGCGGATGTGTGGGCGAGTATGGGCGCCGAGGAGGAACGAGAAAATCGGCTGCGGGTGATGGATCCCTTCCAGGTGAATGATGAGCTCTGGGAGCACGTGGCCAGCGAGGCCGTATTTATGCACTGTCTCCCCGCACACCGCGGCGAAGAGGTTACAGATGAAATTATTGATTCGCCCGCATCTGTGGTTTTTGACCAGGCTGAAAATCGCCTGCACATGCAGAAAGCGATTATGGCGCTGGTTATGTAATAGAAGGGGGTATACGAAGTGAAGAAGCGCGTGCTGATCATGGGAGCTGCGGGTCGGGACTTTCACGACTTCAATGTTGTGTTTCGTGATGATGAGTCAGTACAGGTGGTGGGGTTTACGGCCACGCAGATTCCCGATATCGAGGGCCGGGCATATCCGCCGGAGCTCGCCGGTGACCTGTATCCGGACGGGATTCCGATACACAGCGAGGACGATCTCGAGAGCGTCATCCGGCAGGAAGACGTTGACGAGGTAGTATTTTCCTACAGCGATGTGTCGCATAATTACGTAATGCACCGGGCCTCCCGGGTTGTGGCTGCCGGTGCGGATTTCCGCCTGATAGGTACAAACCGGATGCTGGTCGATTCTTGCAAGCCGGTGGTGGCGGTCAACGCAGTCCGTACCGGGGTGGGCAAAAGCCAAACCACCCGCCGGGTCGCCGAGGTACTGCAGGGAATGGGCAAGAGTGTGGTGGTGGTTCGCCACCCCATGCCGTATGGGGATCTTGCACGGCAAGCGGTGCAGCGCTTCGCCGAGTACGATGATCTGCAGAGACACGATTGTACGATTGAAGAGCGCGAGGAGTACGAGCCGCATATAGACCGGGGAATTATTGTGTACGCGGGAGTCGACTATGAGGCCATCCTGCGCGAGGCGGAAAAGGAGGCCGATGTTGTTCTGTGGGACGGAGGCAACAACGACATGCCATTTTACCGTCCCGATGTGCACATTGTCCTGGTAGACCCGCATCGAGCCGGACACGAGATGAGGTATCATCCGGGCGAGGCCAACCTGCGCCGGGCGGACGTGGCTCTGATCAACAAGGTCGACACAGCAACCCCGGAAGGAGTTGACCAGGTACGGGCGAGCATTCGGGATGTCAATCCAGACGCGGATGTGATCGAGGCAGCGTCCCCGCTATTTGTCAAGGATCCGAATGAAATCCGCGGCAAGCGCGTCCTGGTGGTCGAGGACGGTCCGACCCTGACACACGGGGAGATGAGCTTCGGGGCAGGCGTGGTGGTTGCTCGTAAGTACGGTGCCGCCGAGCTCATCGATCCACGTCCGTTTGTGGTGGGTACCATAGCCGAGACTTTTGAACAGTATCCGGGAATTGGGAACCTGGTCCCGGCTATGGGCTACAGCGAGCGCCAGGTAAAAGATCTGGAGACTACTATCAACCGTTCGGAAGCAGAGCTGGTCATAACCGCGACGCCGATCGATCTCACTCGCCTGATTGACATTGAGGCACCTTCCGTGCGGGTCCGCTACGAGCTGCAGGAGATTGGGGCCCCGACCCTGGAGGATGTGCTGGGCGAGCGATTGGGTTAGCCGGGGAAGACGGGAGGTTGTGAAGATGCAGACAGTGGTCATTGCCCTGGGCGGTAACGCCATACTGCGGCCGGGCCAGCAGGGATTGTACGGTGAGCAGCTTGAGAGCATAGATCGCACGGCAGATCAGATTGCCGACGTTATTGCCCGGGGCAATCGGGTGGTAGTCACCCACGGCAATGGCCCGCAGGTGGGAGCCATAGTGATTCAGAATGATGCCGGGCGGGATCAGGTCCCGGCGATGCCGCTTGATGTGTGCGGCTCCATGAGCCAGGGGATGCTCGGCTACATGATCCAGCAGCGCCTGTCCGCAGCCCTGCACAGCAGGGGCGCGGAACGATGTGTGACCACGGTGGTGACACAGGCCCGGGTGGATGCAGAAGACCCCGCGTTCCGGCGCCCGAGCAAGCCCATCGGGCCCTTCTATAGTGAAGAGGAGGCCCGGGCAAAGATGCGCGAGACGGATGAGACCTGGGTGGATGATGCCGGTCGCGGCTGGCGACGGGTGGTCCCGTCGCCCGATCCCCTGCAAATTGTCGAGTCGGATGCAATTCGTTCGCTCATAGCTAATGATGTGGTGGTGATATGCGTCGGTGGTGGCGGCGTTCCCGTGGTGCGTGATGATGAAGGCTTGCGGGGCGTAGAGGCAGTGATTGACAAGGACTTCGCATCTGAGCGGCTGGCCAGGGAGATAGACGCCGACAAATTGCTGATACTTACGGATGTGCCTCAGGTGATGCTGAACTACGGAGAACCGGATGAGGAGCCCCTCGATGAGGTCAGGCTCGAGGAGGCGGAGGCCTATGAGCGCCAGGGGCAGTTTGGCGCCGGCAGTATGGGGCCAAAGGTCGGGGCGTGCCTCCGCTTCGTGCGGCACGGCGGCCAAGCCGTGGTTACCTCATTAGATAATGCAAGCACGGCACTGGACGGCAAGGCGGGCACGCACTTCAGTCGTTGAGTGGACTCAGCGGGTACCCAGGAGGATCAGGGTGATGCCGGCCAGGATAAGGAGAATTCGGCCCAGGCTGAGCTGATCCGCCGCAGAATAAAGGCCGATGGCGGTGACCAGTATAAGAATGGTCGGGCCCACCAGACCCAGGACAGCGTTGATCCTGAGGGCGGAGCGTATGTCATTGAGGTGAAATATGGCCACGGCCGCGGCTGCCTCCAGTAGGGAGGACAACAGCCGCAGGCCGGCCATGGTTCCTACGGTCCGGTTGAACATTGTCCCTCGCCCCGACTCTCCCCCCGGCAAATATTACTGTCTAACCTCTATGTTTTTATGCACCGTCGCATTCCTGTACTGCACCAGGCACCCGGTACCGTATACATGCTAACGGAGGGAGCGGGGTGCTGACAGACAATGCTTTTCTCATCCTACTTCTCGTTCTCAGCCTGGCCGCGGGGAATCGGCTGGTGGCGGCCGCGGCCGGGCTCCTGCTGCTTCTTGACATGCTTGATCTGGGTGTGGCTTTCGATTTTTTGTCCGAACGGGCACTCGACTGGGGCCTGGTACTTCTCCTGGTGGCCATCCTGGCTCCAGCCGCGCGGGGCTCGCCCGATCTGGCAGAGGTCGGTCGGCTGCTCACAGACCGGACCGCACTGTTCGCGGTTATTGGAGGGATCCTCGCCACCCGCCTGCAGGGTGGTGGGCTGAACCTGCTGGAGACCCGCCCAGACGTAATTTTGGGTCTTCTTATCGGGACCCTCATCGGTGTGCTGCTCTTTGGGGGGATCCCCGTGGGACCACTCACAGGAGCCGGTCTGGCCGCGGTGCTTCTGTGGTTTGCTGACCGGTATCAGTAGTGTCGGGAGGGTGTTCCGGCATCATCTGCCGGGGCCGCAGGGCCCAGGCGCACAACCCGCCGACTGCAAGTGCGAGTGCAGCAGCTGAACCCAGCGCAGCTTGGCGACCGAGCGGCGCGAGTAGGCCGAGAGCAGGCGGTCCCACAGCTACCCCGACGAACCGCACCGTACCGTAAAAGGCGGTGGTCAGACCGCGTGTGTCTGGGGGTGCGGAACTGGTGATCAGGGTGTTGAGAGCGGGAAGGGTGAGGCCGGTCCCTATTCCCATGCAGGTCAGGGCGCCGAGGGAAAAAGCGGGTGACCGGACCGCGGTCGCAGCGGCCAGGGCTGCACCGAAGAGCAGACAGCCGCCGGCTACGGCCGGTCTGAGAAGGCCGGCCATCTGCCTCTGCAGAAGCCTTCCCGACCCGTACGAGGTGGCGGCCATTGCAGCCACAGGCAGAGATATGAGCAGTCCGCGCTGGAATCCCCCGACATGGTATTGCGATTCCATGACGTCGGAGGCATAGCTCAGAACACCAAACAGCAGAAAGAGGACTGTAAAACCCGCAAGCAGCGACAGGGCAAAGGAACGGCCCCCGCCCAGAACGGCCGCCCGCAGCCGGGACCAGTAGGAACCGGCATCATGTTCTATCCCCTGCGCCTCGCGAGCCCCGAACAGCACGGCCAGAGCTATGGGAAGGGCCAGTGCTCCATATACGAAGAACGGGGCGAACCAGGCCAAAAGCGCCGCAGCGGCCCCTGCTGTGGGACTGACCACCTTTCCCATCCCGTTCCAGGCCTCAAGCAGTCCCAGAGCCTGTGATCGTTCCCCGCCCCCAAACCGATCAGAGACCCATACCATTGCAATCTGGTAGGTGCCGCCTGCTCCCGCTCCCTGGATGGCCCGGGCGGTGAGAATGTATGCGTAGGGTACAGGCAGCAGGACCGCGGCCGCGCCAGCCAGAATCCCTCCGACGCCGTACACTAAAAGGGCCGGGACCAGGACTGCTTTGCGCCCATAGCGGTCCGCCAGATAGCCGGCGAAAAGAATAACCACCGCCGCCGGCCCGGAGAATGCTGTGATAAGAAGTCCTGCCTCGAATAGCGATATGTTCAGGGTCCCGCGTATCTGCGGCAGCACCGGTATGAGCATGGAGTTGCCAAGTACCATGATGAAAGGCACCGCGCAGAGAACCCACAGGGTCCTGCGTCTCCCCACATCCGGATCCTGCGTGTCTGTCATGTGTCGTCTCCCCGTCCGCTTCTATTTTCTCCGCCGGATGCCGGCGCCATTCATGCCGTCATCTCCTGCCGCGACATATGTTGTTAGGGGATCGCACATTCGTGCGGATTTTCTGACAGGGGGGATCGGCGATGATGGATATGCGGGAAAATGGACAACGTGCCTGGAGCGGCGTTGTTCGAGAACCGCTCGGCGGACGACGACAGAAGCCCCGAGACCGGGGGCTTACCATGGTGATCGACAAGGGCATGGGGATATCGGCGACACGGGAGTTCGTCCAGATGACTGCCAGCTACGCCGACATTGTGAAGCTTTCGTTCGGGACATCGGCGCTCTATAGTGAAGATACGTTGAGATTGAAGCTGGAACTGCTGCGCGATGCTGGGATCAGCGTCTCTCCCGGGGGTACCTTCGCGGAGGTAGCCATTGCGCAAGAGAGGCTCTCCGAATACCTCGACTACGCGCAGCAGATGGGTTTTGATGCCATCGAAATCTCCGATGGGTGTATCGATCTGGACCAGGACGTCCGGGTCCGGGCCATACGTAGCGCGAAGAGAAGAGACTTCCTCGTGATAAGTGAGGTGGGCAAGAAGCATCCGTCCGATGGCGTCCCGGCGGAGGAGCTCTGGCACCAGATGGTCCGCGATCTGGCGTGTGGGGCCGACTATGTGATACTCGAGGCGAGAGAATCCGGACAGGGTGTCACCATTTTCGACGAGTCAGGCCGGGTGCGAATTCCTGACCTGAGGGCCATAACCGGCATTGTGGACGGGTGGATGAAGTCGGTAATATGGGAAGCACCGAGACCGAAACAGCAGAAAGAGTTCGTGCTCCGGTTTGGTCCAAATGTCAACCTGGGTAATGTTGCTCCGTCAGAAGTGTTGGCACTCGAGGCCCTGAGAGTGGGCCTGCGGGGGGATACGCTGCGGGAACAGGTACTGCGCGAGCGGGAGTAAAGCCGGGATCCTGACGTGGGGATCTCTCCCGCCTGCGCCGCGGCCGGCCGCTTACTTGCCTCATTTCACATTTGCTGCTAGGGTGTTTGAGGAAGAGGCGACCTGTGCGGGGGAGAATTGAATGAAGGTGACTGCTCTATACGGCCGTACTGAGGAAAAACCTCAACCTACTGTATTGGCACCCATGGCCGGCATCACCGATTTTCCGTATCGTTACCTGTGCCGGTCCTTCGGTGCGGACGTATTGTTTACAGAGATGGTGTCTTCGCAGGGAATCATCCGGGACAACCCCAATACCTGGGGGATGCTCAGGGGAATTGCCGAATCCGATGAGGACGTGGTGGTGCAGCTTTTCGGCGGAGATCCCGCGGTGATGGGTGCCGCGGCGGTGCGGGTGGTCGAATGTGTTCCGGTCCGGGCCATTGATGTCAACATGGGTTGTCCGGTTCCGAAAGTGACCAGAACGGGAGCGGGGGCGGCGTTGATGTGTGATGCCGGGCTGGCTTTCAGGGTGGTGTCCGCAGTGCGGGATGCCCTTGAGCGGGAGGGGCACCGGACCGCGGTGTCGGCAAAGATCAGAGCTGGTTGGGATGAGGAGAGGATAAACGCCCTGGAAGTGGCGCAGGAGGTGGTCCGTGCCGGGGCTGAGACTGTTGCCGTACATGCACGGACCCGCCAGATGCTTTACTCAGGCGGGGCGAATTGGGAATGGATTCGCGAAGTCAAGGACGGTGTCGGAGCAACCGTGGTGGGAAACGGTGACGTCTCCTGCGCAGAGGACGCCAGGAGGATGTTTGCCAGCACCGGTTGCGATGCTGTTATGGTAGGACGTGCGGCGGTCGGCAACCCCTGGATTTTCCGCCATATGCAGGGCAGCGGTGGTGATCCGGTCGGTGACTGCGTGCCCACCGCGGGGAAACGCCTGGCCATGGCCCTATTTCACACAGAGCTGGAGGTCCGCTTCCGGGGCGAGAGGCGGGCACTGCCCTTCATGAGACAGCAGCTGCACCGTTATGTCCGGGGGATGCCCCGGGCAGCTGCCGTGCGGGACGGTATCAACCGGTGCGAGACGCTGGAGCATCTGCGCTCCCTTCTGGAGGACTATGCGGCCGAGATTGGCTGCGAGGTGGAAGAGTCAGAAGTCACTCATCTGGCCGAAAGCCTCCCGGAGATGCTGCGTTTTTCCCCAAAAGTGTCATCCGGGTTGCCTGGGGAGGAAAACCTTACCCTGTGACAGAAAACAATCAGGGGCACAGGTGGTGTAATGCCGATGGTTATGGCATCGGCCATTTGCCTCTGCTAAAATATCCACAACGCTTGGATCCTGCGTTGCTCAAGGAGGAGATTGGATGAAGCATGTTGTCGGCGTCAGCCTGGGTTCCTCTGGACGGGACCACCGGGTAGAGACGGATATAGTCGGAGAGTCCTTTCTCATCGAGCGCCGGGGTACAGATGGTGATCTGAACCGGGCGATAAAGATGATACGATCCCTGGATGGTGAGGTGGACGCCATCGGCCTGGGCGGGGTGGATCTGTACATAGCCATCGGGAAACGCCGCTATATGCTCCGGGATGCGCGGATGATGGCCGAGGCCGCCTCGGTGACTCCGGTTGTGGATGGAAGCGGGCTGAAGAACACCCTCGAGCGCAGGGTGGTGAGTCAGCTGGATGACGACGGCATCGTGCCCATGCAGGGGACGAGAGTGCTCATTGTGTCCGCCATGGATCGCTTTGGAATGGCCGATGAGATGCACAGCCGTGGTGCGCGCCTGCGGTTGGGAGATCTGGTTTTCAGCCTGGGTATCCCCATTGCTCTTTCATCTCTTCCGACCCTGGATGTTATCAGCCGGGTACTTGCGCCGGTGATCTGTCGCCTGCCGATGAGCATGCTGTATCCCACCGGGGATAGACAGAATGAGATCACCCCGAAATTCGCCCGACTGTACAGAGAGGCCGACGTCATTGCCGGGGATCTGCACTTCATACGACGTTACATGCCCGATGATCTTTACGGCAAGGTGATCCTGACCAACACCGTGACCCGCGACAACGTGGATGAGTTTCGCGAGCGGGGGGTCAGGACCCTGATCACCACCACCCCCGAGCTGGACGGGCGTTCCTTTGGAACAAACATTCTGGAGGGGATCCTCGTCGCGCTGTCCGCCGAAGGCAGGGAAGAGATACCCGAGGACGATTATGCCGAATTGCTCGAGCGGATGGACCTGCAGCCACGCGTGGAGCAGCTGGTGCACGACGAGAGGGACGGATGAAATCAATGGGACAGTTTGCGTTTATCCTGCACCCTATGGACCCGAGCTACGTGACGCGCAAGTACCCTTATCTGAGACCAGTGCCCGCGCGGGCACTGGAGTGGATCATGCGGTATGCGCCTCCCTTCAAGGTCTCACGGATTACCGGAGTGGAATCGGAGCACGGTTCTGCGCATGGTCACTTCGTGGTCTGCCCACTGACATCGCGTCAGATAAATGGGATGCCGGAAGATCTCGTGGTGCAAAAGATCATCAGTGCCGGTCGCCTGGCCGAGCGCCTGGGAGCCCGGGTGACGGGACTGGGCGCGCTCACAGCGGTGGTGGGCGGTGGTGGCGAGCAGGTGGCCGATGCACTGGATATTGCTGTGACTACGGGAAACAGCTACACTGTGGCGACGGCAATTGAGGGAACGCGTGAGGCCGTCGAGTACATGGGATACGAACTGGATCAGATCAATCTGGGCATCATAGGGGCCACCGGCTCCATAGGGCGAGTGTGTGCTGAGATAATGGCGGATGACGTTCAGCGCCTGAGTCTGGTGGCGCGGGACGGGACAAAGCTGCGGGCCCTGCGGGACCGGATTCTTCAGAAATCCGGGTTGTCGTCGGCAATTTCTACCTGCGTATCGGAGGTGCTGCCCTCCTGTGATGTGGTGATTGCGGTCTCGAGCGCTTCGGGTACCGTCATCGAGCCGCAGTACCTGAAGCCCGGGGCAGTCGTGTGTGATGTGGCGCGTCCCCGGGATGTCTCCCGTCGGGTGGTACAGACGCGGGATGATGTTCTGGTGATTGAAGGCGGGATTGTGTCCGTGCCCGGCCCGGTGGAGTTCGGGCTGGATTTTGGAGTACCCGAAGGTACCTGCATGGCCTGCATGGCCGAAACGATGATTCTGGCCATGGAAGAGCGGTACGAGAACTATACTGTTGGCCGTCATCTCACCGTACCCCAGGTGCGCGAAATCGACGAGCTGGCCAAAAAGCACGGATTTAAGCTCTCTGGTTTCCGGGCGTTTGAGCGGGAAATCCCGCAGGAGAAGCTGGCACAGATTCGCCAGCGGGCAATGCAGGTCCGGAGGTGAGGGAGACAGCTCCCGCATACAGCGGGAGCTGTGCCGGGTGTACGGGTGCGGCACTCATCTGTATAATTCTTAGTGCCGAATTTTAAATGTTGAGATGCGGAGGTGTCGCCATGGGAGAACGAGAGGTTCTACTTTCCTCGCATGAGTATGAGAGACTGAAAGACGAACTTGAGTTTCTGACAAATGAGCGGAGAAGAGAAGTCGCGGAGAGAATTCGCAAGGCCCGCGGCTTTGGTGACCTGTCGGAGAATGCAGAATACGATGCAGCAAAGGAGGAACAGGCTCTTTTGGAGAGCCAGATTGCGCGGCGACGCGACCTGCTGAAGCGTGCCCAGGTAGTAAGGCCCGAGGATGTTGATTCCGATCGCGTCAACGTTGGCTGTGCCGTGACCATTGTCGATGAGTCCACTGGTGAGGAGTTCACCTACATTATAGTCGGGGCCGCGCATGCAGATCCTTCCAGAAAGAGGATTTCCTACCGTTCTCCCGTGGGTGAGGCGCTGTATGAGCGCAAGGTGGGTGACTCGGTCAGAGTTAACCTGCCGGGAGGGTTGGTGACGTATCGTATTGAGGAAATCAAGTGGGTCGGCGGGGAAGCCGATGAGGCGGCCGCAGAAGAAGGGCAGGGATGAACTTGTCCAGGGAGCGCATGAATGATCTTATAGAGTCACGTTACGAGAAGCTGAAGGCGCTGCGTGAGGCAGGTATTGACCCGTATGGGAGTCGATTTGAAACCACCCACTCGACCGACCAGATCAGCTGTGGTGTGGATGATATGGAGGGTGAGCGGGTGTCAGTGGCGGGGCGTG
>PWGR01000040.1 GCA_003554565.1 Clostridia bacterium | reverse complement strand
GTCGATGCAATTTTCTATCGGCATTAGAAACGAACACCCCGCACCCGGCCGCCTTCAGCATTTCTATATCTCCCCGCCCATCGCCCACTGCGACGCTGCGTTCAACCGGTATATCCAGATGGGCGCAGAGAAATTCAAGGGCCTGTCCTTTGTCCGCACCGCGGGGAAGCATCTCGATCAACGTGGGCACGCTGCGCATAACCTGCGCCTCTCCCCCGAAGAGCTGCCGGCAGTCATCCTCCACTTCCGGCCCCTCCTCGGGCTGCACCCGGAGTCCCACCGCGACCACGGGCTCCGCCGATTCTCTGATCTGTCTGAGCAGCTCTTCAGAGATGATGATCGGGACCTCAAGTATTCTCGCGTACCTCCACGTATCCGGGTGTGAGCGATTGCTGTAGATTGCCCCGGGAGTATAGACGTAGATGACCCACCCCTCATCCTCAGCTGTGCTTATGGCCGATGACCATATTTCTTCATCGAGATGAAGCTCCCTGAGATGAGTCCCGTCCTCCGCCCGGACCACGGCTCCGTTGTTTGCTATTACCGGAGCGTCGGTCCGCAGGCGGCGGGCGAAGAGCTGAGCTGAGGCGTAGGGTCGCCCGGTTGCGACCACGGGTACAATTCCCGCGTCCCGTGCGATGCGCACCACCTTTCGCGCGATCTCATCTGCCTTCCGGTCGGGGCCGAGCAGGGTGTCATCCAGATCCAGAGCCAAAAGCCTCCAGGTCACGTCTTTCGTCCCCCCGTTCCGCAAGCACTGACAGGCCCGGTACACGCAGATGTCGGGCAACCAGTGCTGTTTTCGCCGGCGGGAAGATTGCAGGTCTGGGGGGCAACTCCGACGCAGAGTAAGCAGAAACGCTGCGGACGAGCATAAGACGGCAGTTCATCATTCATTTCACTTCCATTTCAATACCGTGTTTCAATAGCGACGGTGTAGGTTCAGGGTCTCGTGCAATCGATACAGAACTGCTGCCAGCAGACCGCCAATGACACCAACTGCAATCACCTGGCCGAACAGAACCTGCCCCACCATGATCCAGTATGGAATCCCGAAGATGAAGCTCAGGTAGGCACTGACGCCGAAGGCATTGAGCACAATTGGTGGTATCATTCCCACCACCACATGCCCGGCCCGGTTCGTGAGCCATGCGGCGAGCAGGGTGATTGTGCTGCCACCGAAAATGTCCCACGGCCCCAGCCCACCCAGTGCATTGGCCAGCAGACATCCAACCCACAGGCCGGGTACGGCGGCCGCCTCAAAAAAGGCCAGTATGGCCAGGGATTCGGCGATGCGAATCTGGCCCGGGCCGAAACTGATGGGTTGAAAAAAATAGACCAGGAGTACGTAAACCGCCGCAATCAGCGCGGCACGGGCTATATAGCTGGTGCGAAGAATGCCCCGTCCCTGTGTACCCAAAGATCACTCCTCCTTCTTGCGGTCGACTTCATCCTCATCTGGCTCACTGTACCATCCTGCATTCAGGGGCAGCTGTTCGGCCAGGCGCCCGGCCGGTTCGTCCTTCAGGTACTTTACCCAGGGATCATCCGGTCGCCGGCGCTTTCGCTTTCCTCTTTGTGTTAAACCCTGTCGGCCGGTACGTGCGCGCTGGAGCTGCTGGCTCGAGCTGGGCACGACTACCAGGCAGTACAGGAAAAAACATGCCACAAACGCCACATACACCCGCAGCAGGAACAACACCAGCGATCCCATGGCAGTCACCTACCCTCAATCACCCGCCCTTCGGCGGAAAAGCTGCTGCCCTACGCCCCATCAGACTCTTCGTCTTCCCCGCTCTCATTTTGCTGCTGGTATGCAGCGCGGCTCAGCAGGACCTCCCGGGACTTGGGCCCGCGGTGTGGTCCTATTATGCCCATACTCTCCATGGTGTCTATCAGCCGCCCGGCCCTGGTGTAGCCGACGCGCAGCCTCCGCTGCAGCATGGAGACCGAGGCCTCCCCACTCTCCAGCACTATGGATATGGCTTCCTCCAGCTTGTCATCGTCGTGCTGTTTCCCATTGCCCCCCTCGGCTTCAGCCTCTTCCGCCGCCTGAACCACTTCCTCTTGATACTGCGGCGAGGCCTGCTGCCGGACGTAGGCCAGAAGCTTCTGGAGGTCGTCGTCGGACAGGAAGCTGCCCTGTGCCCGCAGGAGCTTGTCCCGACCGACCGGTGAGAACAGCATGTCCCCGTCGCCGACCAGGCGCTCGGCGCCCCCGGTGTCCAGGATGGTGCGCGAGTCCGCGCCCGAGGACACGGAAAATGCTATCCTTGAGGGGATATTGGCCTTGATGACCCCGGTGATGACATCGACCGACGGGCGCTGCGTTGCCACTATCAGGTGAATGCCTGCTGCCCGCGCCATCTGTGCCAGGCGCTGGATGGCATCTTCGACATCCACGCGCGCCACATTCATCATGTCAGCCAGCTCATCTATGATAATTACGATCCGCGGCATGGGCTCCGCGCCTGTCTCGGCCGCATGAGCGTTATAGCTGGGTAAATCCCGCACGCCGTGTTCGGCAAACTGATTGTATCGCCGTTCCATCTCCTTCACAGCCCAGGTGAGGCAGCCAGCGGCCTTACGTGGGTCTGTAACTACCGGACTCAGCAGGTGCGGGAGTTCATTGTAGGACATAAACTCTACCACCTTGGGATCAATCAGCAGGAACTTCACCTCGTCGGGTCTGGCCTTGAAAAGGATGCTGGCAATAATGCAGCGGATACAGATAGATTTCCCGGAGCCGGTGGAGCCGGCGATCAGCAGATGCAGCAGATCATCGAGCGGGCGCACCAGCGGTTTCCCCGTGATATCTGCACCGAATCCCAGGGTCAGCGGCCCGGGCGCCCGGGCAAACTCGCTGCTTTCCACTATCTCCCGCAGGAGCACGGGGGTGACCTCCTGGTTGGGTACCTCGATTCCCACCGCCGATTTGCCCGGAACCGGAGCCACCACCCGGACTCCCGAACTTGCCAGGGCGAGGGCGAGATCATCCGCCAGCCGCACTATCTGGCTGACCTTGACACCGGGCGAGGGATGCACATCGAATCGGGTGATGGTCGGACCGTGGCTGATTTCGGTGACGCTGACCTTGATCCCAAATGATGCCATGGTGGATTCGAGCTTACGGGCCTTCCGGTTCAGGTCCGCCCGCGCGCGCCCCCTGAAGCTCTTCCGGCGTTCCCCCGCCTCCAGGAGGCCCGGATCGGGGAGAGTGTACGCAGATTGCAGATCCATCCTCATCTGCTCGGCACTTTCGGGGGATGTCTCTGAATCATTTTTCGGCATCTGGGGCCCGGGGTCGCTCTTTTTCGCGTCCGGGCGATCTGTGTTCCCTGCCGCCCGGGAGTTATCATCTTCCCCGCAGTACGAACGGATCGGTGGAGTAACGTCCGGTGCGTCATCGCTGTCTTGTTCTTTTCCCCCACCCCGCGCCTGGTGGGCGGAATCTTCGACTGCGGGCTGTTTCCACTCCCCTTCACCGTCATCGCCGGACACAAACTCGGCCAGGAAACACCAGGTATCGCTGCTGCATTTGTAGGCCGCCCTCCCCCCACGCCGCAGCAGATCGGTCAATGGGACATTCAGTGTCAGGGCGATTGAAACCAGCGCGCCGGCCGCAAGGATTATGTAAGAACCAACGCGCCCCACCGCTGACGTGAGCAGCCAGCCCACGGAGGCCCCGACGTAACCGCCACCACCCTCGATCGCGGGTGGGGAGAACAAATCGGAAAAACCGCCGATTGCATGATGCACGGTAGCGAGCATCACTGCGCCCAACGCCACGCCGACAATGCGCGGCTGAGCCGCCCGCACATCGCCGGTCACCGCGATCATCACCCCGGCGCCGAGAATGACGGCCGGAATGGTCCATGCCGCCCGCCCCAACCCCATGCGGAGCAGGCGGGCCAAAAGCTCACCGATCACTCCCATGCTGGGGTGATAGAGCCCGAAAAGCAGTATCACAGCAAAGGCAGCCGTCAGTATCCCAAATATTTCTGTGCGGACTGCGCTGTTCAGCGCAAAGCCGCCCTCGTTTTTTTGCCTGCGCTTCCCGCTTGCCAACACTCTTCCTCCTCAACTGCTCATCTGACTGTATTTTTCAATGAGTCCGCCTTATGTTCCTCCTGCCGGTTGTGATTCTGTGACCGCGGATGTGTGTTCAAACGAGCAACTGGACTCCAGAGACCACCAGCGCAAGTGGTAGCAGATAATAAGCAAACTGGTGCAGCCGGCCGCGCAGCACCCGATCCACGACCAGGCGCAGTGCAAAGAACCCGGATACCGCCGCAATTCCTGCCGCCAGGAGAGCATCGTCCCAGAAACCCGGGCCGGCGGGTACCGCCAGTGCCGCGGGTAGGTCAAGAAGTACTGCTCCCAGCACCGCCGGAATACTGAGGAGAAACGAAAATCGCGCCGCTTCCCTGCGCGAAAGGCCGCAGAATAACCCGGCTGCGATAGTGACACCAGAGCGGGAGATTCCCGGGACAGCGGCCAGTCCCTGCATCAGACCCACCAGCAGTGCCGCTTCGAGGCGCACCGCGCGTCCGGCCGGGTGCAGCCGCCGCGTCAAAAGCAGCAGTACTGCGGTGAAGACCCAGGCCAGGCAAACTACCGGAAGGCTCTCAAAGGCCCCGCGCAGGGGATCCAGCACCGGCCCCACCACGAAAACGGTGGCCAGCGAGGCTATGCCTATATGTAGGGCCATGCTCAGCTCCGGCTCGCGCAGAGACTGGGATGGAGATACCTCGCCCCGCAGCACTGCGGGCACCGTCCGCATCACGGATGCAGCAATTTTTCCGCAGTCCCGCCCGTATATCGCCAGAACTGCGACCAGGGTCCCGCAGTGCACAGCAATCTCCAGTGATATTCCCGGATACTGGATTCCCAGGAGCCGCTGCAGAAGAACAAGGTGCCCCGAACTGCTCACGGGTACGAATTCAGTGATGCCCTGCACTGCGCCCAACAGGACAAACCTGAACCAGTGCGGCACGGCGCTCTCCTCTCAGTCCAAATCCGGTCCTGATTGCTACAGCTGCTTACCGGGCGTCCATTCGGGTCGCAGGTAATCGGAAGGATCGGAAGAAATCAGGCGCTCGATCCGCCGCCCACCATCTGGCAGGCGCGAAACAATAAACGTTCTTCCCGCAACCGACACTTCCTCAGGCGGCGTAGCGGAGGGATCACCGAATATTACCTCTGCCGGGTAGATGCTCCACAACATCAAGGTGCCTCCTCTTCCGTTCCCTCTCCCTTGCTAAAAGGGGGGTTCTCCTCGTCTATCCTGGCATTGACGTAGCCCATCGCGGTGCTCAGATTCCCCACGTCATCGATGAGCCTCTCCTCCACCGCATCTCTTCCCACCAGAACAGTACCGATATCGCGGGCCAGCTCGCCGGTACGGAACATCAGCCGACGATATTCTTTGTCCGTGATTCCCGAATGGTTCACCACAAACCTTACCACCCGGTCCTGCATCTTATCCAGGTATTCATAGGTCTGCGGCACTCCCAGAACCAGTCCCGAAAGGCGGATGGGATGCACGGTCATGGTGGCCGTCTCCGTAATGAAGGCCCTCTCCGCCGCCACGGCGATCGGTATTCCTATGCTGTGCCCGCCCCCCAGAACTACTGAGACAGTGGGTTTGCTCACACCGGATATCATCTCGGCGATAGCCAGCCCCGCCTCGACATCGCCACCGACAGTGTTGAGAAGAACCACCAGACCTTCAGTTTCCGGGTTCTGTTCGACTGCCACCAGCTGCGGGATCACGTGTTCGTACTTGGTGGTCTTGTTCTGTGACGGAAGCAGCATGTGGCCCTCTATCTGGCCAATTATACTCAGGCAGTGGATGTTGCTCGGCACCTCGGGAATCGCCGGGCTGCCCATCTCACGGATTGCATCCATCTGCGTTTGTGCCGGGGGTGTCTCCGGCTGGGTCTGCGGCTGCTCCTGCTCGCCGTTGCTGTCGGTGCCCGCGCACTGCGAGCTGCCAGATGCACGCCTTCTGTTCAATTCTCTCACCTGCCCCCTCGTGTTTCAGTCCTAGTATAGGAGGCAGGTGAGTCAGTCATGCATCGATGTTTTCAGACATCCATTATTATGGGCAGTATCATCGGCCGGCGGTGCAGCCTCTCGTAGATATAGCTTCCCAGCGAGTCGCGAATTCTCTTCTTCAGCTTGCCGCGGTCGGTGACCCCCCGGGATGCTGCGGGCTTTAGGTAAGATGCAACTCTCTCCCTGGCTTCATTCAGCAGATCCTCCGACTCGCGCACGTACACAAACCCGCGGGACAGGATTTCCGGGCCGGAGAGTATGGTGCCTGTATCTCCATCTATGGACACCACCACGATGATGATGCCGTCCTGCGAGAGGCGCTCCCGGTCGCTGAGAACTACATTGCCCACATCACCGACTCCCAGACCGTCCACCAGCACACCGCTGGCCGGTATCGGATCCGTCCTGTAGGCCGCGTTCCGGGTGAACTCCACCACCTCGCCATTGTCGATCAGGAATATTCCGTCCTCGGGCTGCCCGATAGAACGGGCGAGGTCGTGAAACGCCTTCATGTGGCGGTACTCGCCGTGGATGGGAATTGCCGAATCGGGTCGCGTCAGGTTCATCAGCAGCTTGAGCTCTTCACGGCTGGCATGTCCGGAGACGTGCACACCGTAGTCCGCTCCATAGATTACCGTAGCTCCCAGGCGTGAGAGGTTGTCCACCGTACGGTATACCAGTTTCTCATTGCCCGGCACGGGGTTGGCCGCGATGATTACGGTGTCACCGGGCCAGATGTTGAGGCGCCGGTCCTGTTCCAGCGACATGCGGGTCAGCGCACTCATAGGTTCGCCCTGACTCCCGGTGATCATCAGAGTCACCTCGTGCGGCTCGTATCTCTTCATCTCCTCAGTGTCAATCATGATGCCGTCCGGCACATCCAGGTAACCCATGTCAAGTGAGACCTCGAAGCTGTTCTCCATGCTCCGCCCCACTATGCACACTTTGCGTCCGTAACGATCAGAGACATCGATCACCTGCTGCATCCGCGGCACATTCGACGCAAATGTGGTGAACAGTATCCGCGCTTCGGCTGCCCGGAATATATCCCGGAGTCGCTCTCCCACCAGGCGTTCACTCCCGGTGTATCCTCGTTTCTCTGCGTTTGTGCTGTCGCAGATCAGACAGCGCACGCCTTCACTCCCCAACCGCGCCAGGGTAGCAAAATCTGTAACCTGACCGTCTATCGGGGTGTGATCGAACTTGAAGTCTCCCGAATGAACCATTAGACCCACAGGGGTCCGGACTGCCAGACCCATGGCATCTGCTATACTGTGGTTGACGCGGAAAAATTCCACTTCAAACCTGTCCGTTGTCACGACATCGCCCGGGCGTACCCGCTTTGAACCCATCGGCAGGCGCAGCCCCACTTCTTCCAGCTTCTGTTTGGCAAGACCCATGGCCAGCCCCGGTCCGTAGACCGGTACCGTCATTTCCTGCATCACATAGGGCAGAGCACCTATGTGATCCTCGTGGCCGTGGGTCAAGACTATGGCCGACACCTTGTCCCGGATGGAAATAAGATACTCGATATCCGGAATGACGATATCTACCCCCAGCATCTCATCCTCGGGGAAGGCCAGACCCGTGTCCACCACGATAGCGTCGTCATCGCACTCCCATACAGTCATGTTCTTGCCGATTTCTCCCATTCCGCCCAACGGAACCAGGCGGACGGTTTCGTCCGTTCTGACGTTGTCTTGTTCAGTCAAACCGCCACCTCCCGAATCAGGTAATGAATTAGAATACGGTAGAAGAATTTGTATATCATTATATCGTCACAGATGCGGAAAACAAGTGCGTTCGGTGAGGGGAGTTCGAGGGGAAGAGATGATCGGGAATCATGCGTCTGCCCCGATTCCCGATCATCCTCAGCGCCATACTCAGTGGGTCTTCACTGCCTCGGCCCCGTTTTCTCGCAGAATACGTTCCGCATCAGAATCTCGTTGATCGTCGGTGCGCACCATGGCGAGAATCCGCCCCCGGCGCACTTCCTCTTCATAGCGCTGGCCTTCCTCGCGCGGGATGCCGTAGTCTATCAGCCCTCCCGCCAGGCCGCCGGTCACCACCCCGGTGAGGGTGGTGGCGATGGGGCCTGCAGCAAGTACCGGCCCGACTCCGGGAATGGTCATGAGCCCCGCACTGGCGGCGAGACCGGCGAGACCGCCCAGTGCTCCTCCGGTGGCCACACCTTCACTCAGGTCCTGTTCCCCGGCATCGCGCCGACCCTGCATCCCTCCTTCAGTTCGTCGCCCGTCTTCCTCGCGAGCCAGGATTGAGATATTGCGGTCCCAGCCCAGTGATCTCAAGGACTGCACAGCCTCTTCTGCATCGTCCATGGATTGAAAAATACCCACTACGGTTCTTTCGGCCAAAGGTGACCCTCCTTGCGTGCGTTGTGGATCACCTTTAGTGTCACCAGGGCCACATCGCGATATACCGCCGCGAGGAATGGGCCCACCGGGGCTCAATCGCGCTGGGTGGGGTTCTTTAATTCCACCAGCACTATCTGGGGCCCTACCTGCTGTACTGCACTCCATGGAATCCGGGCCTCAGCACCCCGTCCGAAACCTCCGAGTGGACTTGACGCAGCCACGACCAGTTCCTCTATCTGACCTGTCTCCGGATCGATAACCATGTCTGCTCGATCGAGCCGCCCCAGCCTGGCTCCGTTGTAAACATCAATTATTTCACGTGCTCCGATCTCCGACCAGCGCAAAGCTTCACCTCCCCGCCTGATCCGGCGCTCCCCTATAAATATATGGTGGGGCGAGCTGGTCATGAACCTGCACGTGCTGCAGTAAGTCGCCAGAAAAATGCCACCGCTCACCCGGTGGCACACCCCAGTTTGATGCGTAAATGAGCTGGCGATCATCCGCTGCAGGAGATATCCTCACTGTAGCAGTATCTGCGTATGTACCGGCACACCAGGGCATCCAGCTCCTGGCTTTTCTTCTGCATTTCGCTTGTAAAGATCAGGTCTTTATCATCGTCTGCCATCCGGTAAAGCTCAGTGCGCAGACGCTCGATTCTGTCGAAAAGAGCCCTGGCGTAGCACTCATATGCTTTCACTGACGCTCACTTTTTTCCGGGCGACCGGGAATGGTCGATCCCCGTCGCAGCCGCAGCGGGGATCCCTGTTCCGGCCGCCGTTCACTTGTCATCGATTCCTCTTGCCTCTTCCGCCTCCGCGCCCTCGGCTGCGTTTATCGTTTCCGCTGTCCGATTTACCGGGGTTGCGGTTCTCCTTAGAATCCACTTCTTCCCGGCCCATCTCCTCAATCACAGCCTGGCGCGACAGGTTCAGGCGGCCCAGGTCATCTACCTCAGTAAGCTTCACCATGACTTCGTCACCGACTGAAACCACCGATTCTACTTTGTCCACAAACTTGGAATCCAGTTCGGATATGTGCACGAGACCGTCCTGGTTGGGCAAAATTTCCACAAACGCCCCGAGTTTGTCGACGATGCGCTTGACCTCTCCCTTGTATATCTTGCCCACTTCGGCCTCGGCGGTCAGTCGCTCTATGCGCTCCTGCGCCGCCTGGCCCGATTCGCCATCCTCGGAGGCGATAAAGACAGTACCATCATCCTGCACATCGATGTCAACTCCCAGTTCATCGATCATGCTATTGATGGTCTTGCCACCGGGACCGATTATGTGGCGGATCTTGCTCGGGTCCACCTTCAGGCTGATTATGCGGGGCGCGAGACGGGACAGCTCCGCCCTGGGCTCCGGAATAGCCTCGTACATTTTGTCCAGGATGAACATGCGTGCCGTGTGGGCGCGCTCGAGCGCCTCGCTCAGAACAGCCCGATCCACGCCGGAAATCTTGATGTCCATCTGAATCACGGTTATTCCCTCGCGCGTACCGGCCACCTTGAAGTCCATGTCGCCCAGATGATCTTCCAGGCCCAGGATGTCCGAGAGCACCATGACGCCGGTGTCTTCCTTGATCAGCCCCATGGCAACGCCGGCTACTGGTCTGGTTATCTGTACACCTGCGTCCATGAGCGCGAGGCTGCTGCCGCACACGCTGGCCATGGACGACGAACCGTTGGATGACAGGACTTCCGATACCAGCCGCAGGGTATAGGGAAACTCGTCTTCATCAGGAAGCACGGGCCGCAGGGCCTTCTCCGCCAGTATGCCGTGACCGATCTCGCGGCGGCCGGGAGCAAACAGCGGTCGCGTCTCGCCGGTGCTGTACGGCGGGAAGTTGTAATGATGGAGGTAACGCTTCAGCTCCTCATCCGCCCCCAGGCTGTCGATCAGCTGTCGATCGCCCACCGATCCCAGGGCAGCCACGGTAAGGACTTGCGTCTCGCCGCGGGTGAAAAGTCCGCTGCCGTGCACGCGCGGTAAAACGCCGACCTCGCATGTAATCGGGCGGATCTCATTCGGTTCCCGGCCGTCCGGGCGCACTCCTTCGCGTACGATGCGGTCACGCATCTGCGTCTTTTCGATTTCATCGAGGACTGAGTCTATTTCCCCCTCCTGCTCGGGAAATTCCTCCGCAAGTTTCTCCTGTACCTCGGTCCGTACGGTCTTGCGGGCGGTTCTTCGTTCTTCCTTATCACCTATGCGCAGGGCCTCGCGCAACCGGTCGGTAGCCATATCGCGCACCGTCTGCTCCAGGATCTCTGGAGGCGATTCTTCCTCGAATTCCTCTTTCGGCTTGCCTACCTCGGCAATGATGTCGTTCTGCTGCTGCACCATCTTCTTGATGGCCTCATGGCCGGCGAGTATCGCCTCAAGAACCGCATCTTCGCTGGCTTCCGCCGCCGAGGCCTCCACCATGACGATGGCATCCTCCGTACCGGCCACCACCAGATCGAGTGGGCTCTGCTCTAACTCCTCGTCCGACGGGTTTATCTTGGGTGCACCATCCACCAGCCCCACCTTGGCTGCGGCAATGGGTTCGGGAATGGGAATCTGCGATATATTCAGCGCCAGCGAGGCCCCAAGGATTGCACACATCTCAGGAGAGTGATCCTCGTCATATGATAGTACAGTGGTAACTACCTGCAGGTCCCTGCGGTAGCCGGAGGGAAACAGGGGCCGGAAAGGCCGATCAATTAACCGCGCGGACAGGATGGCCTGATCGGTAGGTTTACCTTCTCGCCGGAAGAAACTACCCGGAATTCTTCCTATGGCATACTGCCGTTCCTCGTAATCAACCCGGAATGGAAGAAAGTCCACACCCTCCCGGGGCTCATCGGACACGCATGCGGTAGCCAACATAACCGTATCGCCGTAATACCCCGTCACTGCTCCGTCGGCCTGACCCGCCATCCGCCCGTGCTCGACGGTTATCGGGTCAGAGCCAGGTACCTCAATGCGATATTCTTTTGTCTCTTGCAATGCCAATCACACACCTCCTGGTATAAATCTTGCCTGGTGACATTTTCGGTGCTCGGGTCGGTCTCGCCCTGTCACAACCGTCATCTACGGAGTCCCACTTCATTAATGAGGCTGTAGTAGCGTTCCGGGTCCTTGTTGTGCAGGTAGTTGAGGAGACTCCGCCTCTGACCCACCATCTTCAGCAGGCCCCGACGCGAATGATGATCCTTTCGGTGCTCGCGCAGGTGCTGGGTCAGCTGAAGGATGCGCTTTGAAAGCAGTGCAATTTGAACTTCAGGAGAACCGGTGTCGTCTTCATGCGTCTGGAACTTCTGTACGATCTCTTCCTTGCTCATCTCATCGAGTGACAACATAAAATTATCCTCCTTTGGGGTCCCCTGCGGGGAATCGCCGCGAACCGAGTCGGCGTCGGAGGTGCACGGTCGACCCAGTTGCGGTTCGAAATACTCGTCTTCCTTACATCAACTGCAATTTTAGCAGAAAGCCATCCACTGCGCAAATATCACCATCAGCCGTCATCAGCCGCCTCATATGGCCCGTGGGACGTTGCCCTGCGTATATCTACCTCAATCTGCCTGGCCAGCTCGCCAGGGCATTCGAACTTCTGCAAATCACGTAGTCTGCGCTGGAAATGAAGCTGCAGCGACTTGCCGTACAACCTGCCCTGAAAACCAATCAGGTGAACTTCAACCGGCGGCGAATCACAGCTGCCGAATGTGGGGCTGCCCCCCACGTTTATTACCGCAGAATATGCCTCGCCGTCTGTCTCGGCCGAACCGGAGTACACCCCGGCGGCAGGCAGCAGCAGGCGTTCATTGACAACTACGTTCGCGGTGGGGTATCCGATTTCTTCGCTGCCCCGTCCTCGACCGCGTATTACTTCTCCCTCCACCTGGTAGCGCCGCCCGAGGAGTTCCCGCACGGGTATCACTTTACCTGTACGCAGCAATCGCCGGATCCGCGTACTGGATATCGGCTCACCTCCCGATCGCACGGGCGGGAACACCTCCACAGAAAATCCCATTTCGGCACCGAGCTCTCGCAGCGTCTGCACATCTCCTTTTCCGCCATCACCGAATTTGAAGTTGAATCCAACGTATACCCAGTCCAGTTGGAGGGCCTGCACCAGTACGTTGCGTGCAAACTGGCGCGGGGACATGCGGGCCAGAGAGTGCTCAAACGGCAAGGTGATTAGTACATCGACACCGAGTCTGCAGAGCTCTCTCTCCTTCTGTCGTCGCGTCTGCAGTAGTGATGGGTGCCGTCCCGGGGACATTACCAGCTGGGGTGGGGGCCAGAACGTCACCACCAGGAGTTCGCCGTCCATCTCTTTCGCGTGATGCCCGGCTGCGCGGATCAGCTGCCGGTGCCCAATGTGCAGTCCGTCGAATGCGCCTATGGCGGCAAATCGCGTGACTTTCTTCTGTCTGTGTACGATGGTGTCTATTCCGTATGACTTCAAGTGTCGAGTCCTCCCAACCTCACAACGGCTCCGGGAACACGCGTCGGGGAAACAGGGCAGTGCTCTTGCTGTCGGAACGGTCACGAATCTCACCCAGGCCGAGCAGCCGGCCCCGCATATTGAGGATACGCACCTGCTCGCCGCGACGGTAGCCGCTGACATCTGCGCTCCTCGCCGCTGCTCCGTGGCGAATCAGACGGGCGTCGCCCTCCTGCAGGCGGATGGCCGGAAGGAAATCGAGCGCACAGGCGGCCGGCACCAGGTCGGATCCGGTGACCCGCCGTACAGGTGTCGACGCATCAGCCGAGAACCTCCCGACCTCTGCCCGCACCAGAAAGGACATGTGTGCACATGTTCCCGCCTCCCGCGCCAGGTCCTCGACCAGTGTTCTTACATATGTGCCGGATGAACAGCCAATCTGAAGCAGTGCGCGCGGCGGCCATTCAGACCGGTAGTTCAACAGCCGCAGAGGGGAAATCCGAACGAATCGCGCCTCGCGCTGGACCTTCCGCCCGCGGCGCGCGTGTTCGTAGAGCGGGCGACCGTCCACTTTCGCCGCAGAGGCCATCGGGGGTACCTGCCGAACCTCGCCGACAAACTGCGGCAGTACCTTTTGCAGAATCTTATCATCCAACGGAGCTCTCCGGTCGACATGCTGCACCTCACCGAAGGCATCCCCGGTATCTGTTGCAATCCCGAGAGTCATCTCCGCCAGATACAATTTTGGCAGCTGCACAAAATACTGCTGCAGCCGTGTAGCGCGACCGGTCAGCACCAGGAGTACCCCGACCGCTCCGGGGTCCAGTGTCCCCGCGTGCCCCGCCTTATCTGCCCCGAGGGCAATCCGCACCGCCTCGACCACATCGCGTGAGCTCCAGGCCGGAGGCTTGAAAACGTTCAGCAGGCCGTTCACTTCCCCTGCCCCCCGGCTTCCCGGAGCCGCAGCTGGCGAGAACCGGTCTCGATGACGCGCTTTCGCACCTCGGCGATGGATCCGCTCATCTTCGCACCCGCGGCGCGTGCATGCCCCCCGCCGCCGAAGCTTCTGGCCAGCTCGGCCACATCGAGATACTCACGGGAGCGGAAACTCACCTTGGTGTGTTCTGTATCCATCTCGACAAATATCACGGCCAATTCAGTTCCTGCAACCGACCTCAGGTGATTTACTATGCCCTCGGTATCGTCGGTGCCGGCCCCAGTGTCTGTCAGGTCGGATCGGGTAATCTCCGTCCAGGCCACCCTCCCGCCCGCGGCGACACGCATTTTCTCCAGGGCCCTTCCCAGAATGCGGATCTCGGCCATTGACCGCTCCTC
Organism: Clostridia bacterium; assembly: GCA_003554565.1. Taxonomy (GTDB): domain Bacteria; phylum Bacillota; class Sulfobacillia; order SLMV01; family SLMV01; genus PWGR01. The sequence goes on along the minus strand of PWGR01000040.1, from coordinate 6,566 downwards.
ATTCACCTTCTGATGCACGTGATGGGGGCGGGCTCCCAGCTGCACCAGCTGGGCGGACCGGCGGAATGTGCCCGCAGAGGTATTGGGAAAAGCGTAGAATCCCGTGTCAGTGGCTATACCCGTGTACAGGGCCGTGGCTACTCCACCGCTTATCGGGAGACCCTGGTCGATCATCCAGTCAAATATCATCTCGCAGGTGGCGGCGGCCCCCGCATCGGACCACAGGTAATCGCCCACCGTCTCGCCCGTCCGGTGGTGGTCAACCACCGCGATCAGCGGACGCTCTCCGGGTTTCGCCCGGTCCACGAGCTCCCTCACCCGTCCGATCCGGCTGAGGGAGCTGCAGTCCAGAAGCAGGAGAACATCGAACTGCCCCCCCACTCTCTCAGGACGGCGGATCGCCTCCCAGCCGGGCAGGAAGCTGTAAGTGGTTGGCACTGGATCTGAGCTGACCACTGTGGGTTTGGAGTCCAGGTGCCGGCAGGCTGATGCGACGGCCAGGGCCGACCCTATGCTGTCGCCGTCCGGCGCGACGTGCAGGGGGATGAGGACCCGGCTTCCTGAGAGAATCTCCCGCAGATTCTCAGGCGTCAGTTCACGGGCGCTCATCCTCCTCCTCACCTTCCTTCAGTTCCCGCAGGAGGCGATCGATCCGGGCACCGCGCTCTATAGAATGATCCACTGCAAACCGCAGCTCCGGCACGTACTTCAAATCCAGTCTCTGTGCCAGCTCTAACCGGATAAATCCCCGGGCTTCATTCAATAATTTCGCTGTCTCCTCATCTCGTTCCATATCCAGAACCGAAATCAGGATCTTGGCGTGCTTCAGGTCGGGCGACATGTCCACGGCTACAACCGAAGTCATTCCGATTCGCGGATCTTTCAGGTCGCGATCGATGATGCGCCCGACCACTCTCTTTACGTCATTTGCTACTCTGCGAACAAATTCATCGCCAGTCAATGCAATCACCACTTCGAATGCTGTTCGCACCTACTCGCGCGCCACCTCTTCTATGACGAAAGCCTCTATCTCGTCGCCCACTTCCACGTCATTGAAGTTTTCAACACCCAGGCCACATTCATAGCCCGCACTGACCTCCCTGACATCATCCTGGAAGCGGCGCAGTGATCCCACATCCCCTTCATGAATCACGCGACCGTCTCGCACCACACGGACCTTGGCCCTGCGGCGCAGGTTGCCTTCCCGCACATACAGGCCGGCGACCCGCCTCCCGCCGGGGACCTGGAAGGTCTCCCGTACCTCCGCCCGTCCTATGACCCGCTCACGGAACTCGGGATCGAGCATTCCTCGAGTCGCCGATTCAACCTCCTCTATGAGCTCGTAGATGATCCGGTAGGTGCGGATGTCCACGCCTTCCTGTTCTGCCGAGCGCCGGGCGCCGGCATTGGGGCGGACGTTGAACCCAATCACCACCGCAGCTGAAGCCGAGGCGAGCATTATGTCCGATTCAGTTATTGCCCCCACGCCCCCGTGTATGACGCGCACGCTGACTTCATCGTTGTCGATGCGCTCCAGGGACCGCGTACAGGCCTCAAGTGAGCCCTGTACATCTGCCTTGAGAACTATGCGCAGCTCCTTCTGCTCCTCCCGCCTGTAAAATTCCTCCAGTGAGAGGGGGCCCGTGGCCCTCAGTTCCTCCTCGCGCATCTCCTGCTGCAGCTGTTTGGCCACATCCCGGGCGGCAGCGTTTTCCTCCATTACCACGAACAAATCCCCGGCCTCCGGCACGCCGGAGGTTCCCATGACCTCGACCGGAGTGGAGGGACCGGCCGCATCCACCTCGGAACCAAGACTGTTGAACATCGCACGCACGCGGCCGTGATGGGCACCGGCCACGAAAGGATCGCCGCGGTGCAGAGTGCCGTCTTGAATCAACACGGTACACACCGACCCTCGTTGACGGTCCAGCTCCGCCTCGACTACCACTCCGCTGGCCGGCTGCGTGGGGTCAGCCTGCAGCTCCTCCATTTCAGCCAACAGCACTATCATGTCCATGAGTTCATCAACGTTATCTCCCTGCAGGGCGGAGATATCTACGTATATTGTCTCGCCGCCCCATTCCTCAGGTACCAGCTCGTGGCCGGCAAGCTCCTGCCGCACCCGGTCCGGCTGGGCATTGGGGACGTCGACCTTGTTCACGGCCACGATTATCGGGACCCCCGCCTCCTTGGCATGATCGATGGCCTCTATGGTCTGCGGCATCACTCCATCATCGGCGCCAACCACCAGCACCACGATGTCGGTGACATGTGCCCCGCGCGCCCGCATTGAAGTGAAGGCCTCGTGCCCGGGGGTATCGAGAAATACGATGGGATCATCATTGTGATAGACAGTGGAGGCACCCATGTGCTGGGTGATTCCCCCCATCTCGTCGTCTATCACCGATGTATGCCGGATGGTGTCCAGCAGGGTGGTCTTACCGTGATCCACGTGCCCCATCACCGTAACCACCGGGGCGCGTGGTTCCAGGCGATCCGGATCAGGTTCGCTGACGTAACGCAGCAGTGGATCATCGACCCCCGTCGGTTCAGGGGAACGGCGCTGCACTCTTATGTCCAGTTCCTCACCGATGAGGTCAATTGTGTCTTCATCCAGCTGCTGATTTACACTGGCCATGATGCCCATGGACATAAGCTTCTGAATCATATCGGCAGACGCCACCTCCAGGGCCTCCGCCAGCTCACCCACGGTCAGGGGTCCATCGACGGCAATCTCCTTCGTCGCGACGGCCTGACCACCGGTGCGGGTGGAACGTTGCTTCTCCTGCTTCGTCTCCGCTTCATCCCTGCTCTGGTCCTTTTTCTGTGCGCGGGTGCGTTCCTCAGTACGCTGGGCCTCAGGCTGTTCTGCTTCCCGCGCCTCGCCCTCCTCCTTTTTACCTGCGGATTCCGTCTCCGGTTCACCGGTGCGTTCAGGTGGCTCCTCCGCCTCGTCCTCTCCTGCTACTATCTTTCTGATGCGGTCCGCTACTTTGGCATTGACAGACATCATGTGATTGTCCACATCCAGGTTGAGCTCTTCCTGCAGGATTTTCAGTACGTCCTTGCTCTGGATTTCCAGCTCGCGGGCCAGCATGTATACTCGGATATTTCGTGCCAAACTCCCTCACCTCCGCATTGCTCCCCCCTACTCTGCATCTGTGTGCAACAGTCGGGTGAACAGTTCATCCTTGGTGTTTTCGTCTATTTCTGACACTCGCAGGGCCCTGTGCAGTCTCTTCTTCTGAAAGAGCTGCTCTACGCACTCCGCATCGGGACACACATAAGCGCCCCGACCGGGCTTCTTTCCACCGGGATCGACAACAATTTCTCCCCGGGGAGTGCGCACCACGCGCACGAGAGAATCTTTGGCTTGGCGGACGCCGCACCCGACGCATCGCCGCATGGGCGGTGTGCGTCTGGCCATTGACGGCACCCCCTCCTGGTAGTATTTCATTCTTCTTTGTCGACGTCACCTGCATCCGCGTCGACTCCCGCCGACTCCTCTTCTTCCGCTTCTTCTTCCTCCTCACGGTCCCGTTCCTGCTTTGCTTCGTCCTTCATGCGATCGAGGAGACGGCTGGGGCGATCATCATCGTCCTCAGCACGTAGGAAGAAATCAGGCACATGAATTTCCCCCTCCTGCGTCCTTATGCTGACTCCCTCCTCTGTGAGTCCACTCTCCTCTGCCTCAGACAGGCTCTGAATATCGACTTTGTACTGTGTCAATCTTGCCGCGAGCCGGGCATTCTGTCCGGCTTTACCGATGGCCAGGGACAGCTGGTCGTCCGGCACAACCACCTGAGCCACCTTCTCGTCCTCGTCCAGTATGACGTGCGAGACCTCGGCGGGGCTCAGGGCATTGGCGATGTACTCCTCGGGCATACGCGACCACCGCACAATGTCGACCTTTTCTCCCCGGATCTCACGCACCACGTTCTGAATCCGGCTCCCGCGCTGCCCCACACAGGCGCCCACGGCATCGATATTGCTTTCGTTCGAGCGAACGGCAACTTTGGAGCGGTGGCCGGCCTCCCGGACAATATCGATGATTTCCACCTCTCCCTCGTGCACCTCGGGTACCTCCAGCTCGATAAGCCGCTTGACCAGCTGGGGGTGTGAGCGGGAAAGCACGATCTGCGGTCCCTTGGTGGTCTTGTTCACCTCAGCGATATATAACTTGACGCGGTCACCTTCTTTGAATCGCTCTCCGGGAATCTGCTCCGATGGCTCCAGAATGGATTCGGTCTTGCCTAGGTCAATCAGGATGTTGCTATTGTGCACTCGCTGCACGAGGCCGGTGATCATGTCTCCTTCTTTTTCAATGAAGTCGTTGTAGATACGCTCCCGCTCGGCTTCGCGCACACGCTGCGTTATCACCTGTTTGGAGGTCTGTGCCGCGATCCGCGCGAACCTCTCAGGAGCCACCTCGAACCTCACCCTGTCGCCCAATTCGTAACCGGGGTCGATCTCCCGCGCCTCCTCGAGTGAGATCTCATTGCGCGGGTCGGACACCTCCTCGACAACCTCGCGAAACTGATCAATCTTCACTGTTCCGGTGTCCCTGTCGACCGTGACCTCCACGTCCTGACCGGCGGCACCGTAATTGCGACGATAGGACGATTTGACGGCCGATTCTATGGCCTCGAGCAGAGTCTCCTTTTCAATGCCGTGTTGTTTCCTGAGTTCCTCCAGGGCATTCATGAAATCAGCATTCATGATGAGCTCCTCTCCTGAATGACCTGCAGCCGCTCACAGGGTGCTGGGTCACATCAGATCATTAACTTCATAGTGGAGCTTGCACCGCGAAACCATCTCGCGGGGAATGGCGCGGGAGATTCCAGTCTCCTCCTCGAGGAGGAGGATCTCCCCATCGCGCAGCCCCTCCAGTTTGCCCAGAAATTCCTTCTGTCCTTCCACCGGGGCGTACGTTCGGACCTGGACCTTTCTACCACGAAATATGTCAAATTCCTCGTCTCTCCGGAATGTCCGGTCAAGACCCGGAGAGGAGACCTCCAGGTAATAGCCCTCCGGCATTTCGTCCTCTTCAATATCGAGCCGAGCACCCAGCAAATTGCTGAACTTCTGGCACTCGCCCACACTGATCCCCCCGGGACTGTCCAGAGTGATGAGGACCCGCGGCCGCCCACCGCCGCTTTGAAACTGCACATCCACCAGAGTGTGGCCCTGGGCCCGGGCGATGGGCTCACCCAGATCGATGATCATCTTTTCGATTTCCCTCTTGCTCGCCACTACTAAAGCCCACCCCCAACAATATATTCGCCCCGACTATGAAAAAGAGTGGGCTGAACCCACTCTCCGCGTGGCGCTCCAAAATTTCGACAGTCATACTGTTATGAGTATAGCACAGCATATAGTGGCAGACAACTTACCCGGCCCTGCATAACGTGACACGTCACGGTTCGCATTCTATTTCCCCTCCACGGACAGGCATCGAAGCAGCTCCGCCTCGTCCGCATAATCTTCCTGGTCCTCTACTGGCACCTCCAGAATGAGCGGGAGGCGCCGGAGGACCGGATTGCTGACTATATTCCGCAGCCCAGCACTACCCAGCTCTCCCCTGCCCAGGGGCGCATGTCGATCGCGGCGCGTCCCGAGTCCGAATTCGGAGTCGTTGACGTGTACGACCTTCAGGCGCGAAAGGGAAAGCTTCTGATCAAAACGCCGCAGGAATTTTTCCAGCCCATCTTCCGTGTGCACCTCATAGCCGCGCGCGAAGCAGTGACAGGTGTCCAGGCAAAAACCGACGGCATCCCGGCACTCGATCCTGCCCAGTATTTCCGCCATTTCCTCGATCGTGGATCCGATTTCGCTGCCCTGCCCGGACATGAACTCGAGCAGCACGCGCACCCCGGCCCCGACTGTGTCTTTTGCATCATCTACCGCCCGGTCCAGACCGGCGACAATGCGACTGATGCCGTCCTCAACCCGGGACTTACCGCAGGCGCCGGGATGAATGACCAGATATGGCGCGCCCAAAAGGTGACAGCGCTGGAGATCCTCCGCCACCACCCGGCGGGAAAACTCGACCGTCTCCGCTCTGTGCGAGGCAAGATTCACGGTATACGGTGTGTGCATCACCAGCGGTCCGATCTGGAGCTCTTCCATCCGCCGGCGGTGCGCAGTGACCTCTCTTTCGTCCAGGGTGCGCTGCGCGCCTCCCCTGGGGTTGCGGGTGAAATGCTGCACGCAGTCCAGACCCAGCTCCGCGGTCCTGGTCGCAGCACGGGGGAATCCTCTCGCCGTTGAGATATGCGCGCCGACCCGGATATCATCGCTCACAATAGTCACCCCACCTACCTTCAATATATCCGGAAACACAGCAGGAATGAAGAGCCCATTCGCCAATTCCTCAGGGACAGCGGCCCGACCGCCGGTTGGGATGACCGCTTACGTAAAGTCAAAGGAGTGGTTATTGTGAACGAGATGAATGTTCTCATCACCTACGAGGGCGTCGAGTCAGTCCGGGACACTCTCGAGAATGCCGCACCTGACGCACGTTTTCACTTTGCTTCCCCGGATGAGGCGGCGGACCTTCTTCCGGC
>PWGR01000149.1 GCA_003554565.1 Clostridia bacterium | reverse complement strand
GACGAAGTGAAGTCGATCATGGATCAGCACATGCGGTACTACAACTCGCAGCGTCGGCATTCATCCATAGACTATCAGGCGCCGGTGGCGTATCTGCAGCAAAATCTATACGGGGAGGATGCTGCTCCTACATAGCCAAAATTAGCCCCCAAAGTGGTTCGAAAATGGGGGCGCAGATCCCGCAAGAACAAGAAGGAGTAACTCGCAGACACTGCTTTTCTCCAATAGCGCAGTTCACCTCAGGATCTTGCTGCTCCAGACACAGCGACAAGAACGAAAGGAGCGATGATGGTTAAGAAGAGAAAAGATGCGGAGCAAGAAAGGGTCTCACGAGGGGCTGAGTACAAGAACACTCCTGACGGAGAAACGCCAAAGGTGGACTTCCCCATCATCGCCATAGGCGCATCAGCTGGAGGACTGGAAGCTCTTGAGCTCTTTCTAGGGAACGTTCCGGAAGGGGCGGGTATGGCTTTTGTTATAGTGCAACACTTGGACCCGACGCGCAAGGGCTACCTGGTGGACTTGCTCAAGCGCAAGACCGCCATGGCGGTCTCCGAGGTTGAGGACAACACTTTTGTCCAGCCGGACTGCGTGTACATAATTCCGCCGGACAAGGACATGTCCCTCTTCCATGGGGTGCTACATCTTTTTGAGCCGGCAGCACCACGTGGCTTGCGCCTGCCCGTTGACTTCTTGTTTCGCTCGCTGGCGGATGATCAACAGGAACGAGCGATCGGCGTCATCCTATCAGGCATGGGCACCGACGGGACTCTGGGTCTTAGAGCCATCAAGGAAAGAGGAGGAGCGGTTCTTGCGCAAGAACCGACTCAGGCGAAATTCGATGGCATGCCCAAGAGCGCCGTTGACACAGGCTTGGTCGACATTGTGGCGCCGGTCGAGGAGCTTCCTTCGAGAATCGCCGCCTACGTTAAACACGGGCCCCTCAAGAAGCTCGAACCAGATCTGGCAGACCATGACCGCAAGGCTCTCGAAAATATTATCGTCCTGCTGCGCTCAGAAATAGGCCACGATTTCTCCCTCTACAAGAAGCCTACTCTCTATCGCCGCATCGAACGGCGCCTGGGCATCCACCAGATTGACGACCTCGTAACCTATGTCCGCTTCCTGCAGGATAACCCCCAGGAACTACAGGTGCTGTTCAAAGAGCTATTGATCGGCGTCACCAGGTTCTTCCGCGATCCAGAGGCGTGGGAGGAACTGAAAGAGCAGGCCATATCGGCAATTGTTGGAGACCCCCCCGTCAACCAGCCGATACGGACGTGGATAGCCGGTTGTTCTACAGGAGAGGAAGCCTACTCCCTTGCCATTATGTTCAAGGAAGCCCAGGAAGATTTCGAAACTATCACAGACTTATCGCTTCAAATCTTCGCCACTGATCTTGACAGCGATGCCATTGACAGAGCCCGTCAGGGCTCTTATCCCGCCAACATTGCGGCAGACGTTTCCCCAGAACGTCTCTCTCGTTTCTTTACTGAGGAGGAACACGGTTACCGAGTACGCCAGGATATCCGCGACATGGTTGTTTTTGCCACGCATAACGTCATTGCCGACCCGCCTTTCAGCAATATCGATATCCTCAGCTGCCGCAATCTACTCATCTACCTGACCCCAACGCTGCAGAAGAAGCTCCTGGCGCTTTTTCACCATAGCTTGAATCCAGGCGGGTTTTTGTTTTTGGGTAGAGCAGAATCGATCGGCGACTCCACTGAGCTTTTCGACCAGCTGAAAGCGAATTCACGGCTTTATCGAAGCCTGCAAACAACCGCGCACAAGGAGTTGCTTGAATTTCCCTCCGTGGGATTTCGTTCTCCGCCTCGGGCGCTAAAGGCTGCTAAGACTCAGCCGAAAGCAAAAGAGCACACAAACCTTGAGGACTTGGCGAACCAGTTGATCCTGCAGCGCTACTCCCCTGCGGCCGTACTGGTGAACGGGAGAGGAGATATTCTCTATACCAGAGGACGCACAGGCAAGTACCTTGAAGTACCTGCCGGCAAGGCCAACTGGAATGTCTTCGCCATGACTCACGAAGGAATGCGGTTCAACCTGAGCAGGGGATTTGAGCAGGCAGTCTCTGAGGGCAAAACTGTCTCACTGAACAACATGCGGATAGACACTGACAGTGGAGAACGCACCGTGGATGTCAGCATCCAACCTCTTGCAAGTCCAGAACCCCTGCGCGACCTGGTCATGATCGTCTTTAAAGATGTTAGAACTCTGCCTCAAGCAAACGAAACGTGCAAGACCAGGCTCCCTCCTGCCCGGGTGGCAGAGCTGGAATCGGAATTGGAGGAATCCCGCCAAGAGCTGAAGAACCTGCGCACAGAAATGCAGTCCTATGAGGAAGAACTCCTGACCGCCTACGAAGAATTGCAGTCCACAAACGAGGAGCTGCAATCCACAAATGAGGAGATAACCACTTCAAGGGAAGAACTGCAATCCCTAAACGAGGAATTAACGACGGTGAACTACGAGCTGCAGCAAAAGATAGACGGGCTGTCTCGGGCGAACAACGACCTGAAGAACTTCCTTGAAAATACAGACATTGCCACGCTGTTCCTGGATAGCGGGTTGTGTGTGCGGCGCTATACTGCCCAAACAGCCAAGATCATCAATCTTATACCAGGGGACGTGGGGCGGCCGATCACGGACATTGTTTCGGACTTGATTTACCCGGAACTGGCGGATGATGCTCGAGAGGTGCTAAGAACACTGGAATTATCTGAGAAGGTGGTCCCAACCAATGACGGGCAGCATTTTAAGGTGCGGATCATGCCCTACCATACGCTGGAGAACAAGATTGACGGCCTCGTAATCACCTATACAGATGTAACCACATCCAAGATCCTGGAGAATACCTTGCGGAAAACTCAAGCCAGTCTCGAAGAGAGCATAGACCTCAAGGACAGAGAACTGGACGAGGCCAAGAAGGAACTGGAGTCTGAAGATCAGCAAGAGAGACGGGAAAAGGGCTCCGATGAAGCCCCCGGGACTGAGAAACCGCCGGAGACACCGTCATGAGTAAGAACGACGAGTCCTGGGAAGAGCTTCGCCGTCGTGCAGAGAAGCGGCTACAAGTAACTAAACGAGAGCTATCCACGCCTCCTACTCCGGAAGAATTGCAGCGACTCGTCCACGAGCTAGAAGTGCACCAGATAGAGTTAGAGATTCAGAACGAGGAACTACAACATGCACGCTCAGAATTGGAGTCGCTCCTCAGAAAGTACACTGATCTGTACGATTCTGCCCCCGTTGGATATCTCACACTCGACCCCGGTGGCCTAATCCGCCAGATTAACTTGACTGGAGCGCGGATGCTAGAAACGGACCGCTCCCGGTTGATTAATCAACGCTTCGCTCGCTTCGTCAGTGCTGACTCCCGGTTTGCATTTGCATCGCTTCTGGATAAGGTGCTCCAAGACCAATCCCGAGACGCTGCTGTGGTTGAATTGCAGAGAACTGGGAGCGAAAGGTGCTTCGTACATGTTGAAGCAAAAGTCACCAAGGGCGAACGGGAATGTCATCTTGCCCTGGTGGACATCACGTCGCAAAGACTGTCCGAGGAGTCTCTACAGGCAAGTGAGCGGAAATATCGCACCCTCTTTGAAACCATGTCCCAGGGTGTTGTGCATCAGTGTCCGACTGGCAGGATCATATCAGCTAATCCCTCAGCGGAACGCACTTTGGGCTTATCGATAAACCAGATGGAGGGAAGAAAATGGACAGAGCTTTTCTCTGAACTCATCCACGAGGATGGATCTGAGTTCCCCGAAGAGACACATCCCTACATGATCGCCCTCCGCACGGGTAGAGCGGTGCACGATGTGGTGATGGGGGTATCATTGGCGGGGTCTGATCGACGCATCTGGCTCAATATCAACGCAGTGCCGCAATTTCATTGCGGTGAGGACAATCCATCTCAGGTTTTCATGACCCTTGACGACATTACTGATCGCAAGCGCATGGTGGTCTACAATGGCCTTACCGCTAGAGAGAAAGAGGTCTTTACGCTCTTGGCCAAGAACATTAGCCGCACGGCAGTCGCGGAAATCTTGGACATAAGCCCCAAGACTGTTGACAAGCACAGGGAGAACCTGATGGCCAAGCTGAACATCTATGATATAGAAGGAATCGTGAAGTTTGCCAAGCTAATTGGGATGGATTGATCCGGAAGTTGGACTCATGGTCTGGGATCTCAGAGATGTAGCGTACTCGCCTGGGGACACTGCTTACACTGTTTGACACCACGTGACTCTCAAGAGATTCCCACTTGATGAAGGCCTCAGTAGAGTAGGGTCGAGAGCAAGGATGAGACCCGAAGATGGGTCACTGATGGTCAATTTGGCTGACACCGCAGATTGCCCAAGGTCGTTTAAGCTTGGTGACACCGAGTAGGGTCGGGAGCTGGCGTAGTGGCTGCCGGGGGGGCTAGACCTGCCCTATACCCATAAGTAGGGCTGGACAAAGGGCGCAGCATCAAATACAGTGTCAATATGATGATAGCACGACGGCAGATCCAGACACAGATCAAGCAACGGGATGTAGTTGAGTATATTCGTCAGCTGATCGCCAGCAATCCGGCCATGCACCGAACAGAGATCGCTGATCGATTGTGCGCTGAGTTTGGGTTTCGGGATGCACGGGGATTGAAGCAGCGCAGTGGGTGTTTGAAGGTGTTACGCACCCTGGAGGAGAAGGGATATCTGGTCTTGCCAGCGCCACGGGCGAGGAGCGGCCCTGCCCGACCCCGTCGTCTTGGGCGTCGTGTACCGTTGCCGGAGGGGGTACCGGGTACGGTTGGTGAGGTTCGCGGTCTGGAGTTGGTTGTGGTACAGACCGAAGAACAGATGCGGATTTGGAACGAGCTGTTTACTTGTGAGCATCCCTGGGGTGCTGGGCCCCTGGTGGGGCGTCAGATTCGTTATCTGGTCAGATCCGAGCATGGCTGGCTGGGTGGAATGGGTCTTGCTTCCGCTGCACTGCAGGTTCGGGATCGAGACCGTTGGATTGGCTGGGATGTAAGGACCCGCCGTGCCCAGTTGGACCGGGTCGTAAGTTTGAGTCGTTTTTTGATCCGTCCATCGGTTGTGTGTCGGAACCTGGCATCATATTTGCTGGGTATGGTAATGAGGCAGATGCCTGAAGATTTCAAGGCTCGTTATGGATATCGTCCATGGTTGGTCGAGACCTTTGTTGATACGAGTCGTCATGTTGGGACCAGTTATCGGG
>PWGR01000193.1 GCA_003554565.1 Clostridia bacterium | reverse complement strand
TGGCCCGGAGAATGGCCGGCCCGCCGGTATACACAGCAAGAGGTAGAAGCCCTGACGGGCAACGGGTGAGCCGTAATCAGTAAACGTGGAGCGAGATGAAGATGTGGTAGTATGCAATGATCGGTGAAACGATGTAACTGTGCGACGGGCGGGATGAACTGGATACTCCTGGTGTCATCCTCCAGGAGGCAACTTCCCGCCCCTCCCTCCCGAAGAGGAGATGAAGCAGATGTGAATTTGTAGGCCACTGCGGTTGTTTGCGGGCTAGGAGGTCTCGTGTCACCGAGAATGCAGCTCACAGTAGTACTGTTCATATTCCTCGCGTTCTGTGCCCTTTGCGGGCTGACTTTTGTGCGAGCTCTCAATTCCCAACTGGCGGTGGAGGATATGAACATGGAGCTGACGGATGTACGGCAGATTGAACCCAAGCAGTTTTCGGTCGACATAGTGCTGGTCAATCGGGGTGCCGTTGAGACACAAATCATCTCTGTGGGGTTATTCCTGCGGCATAATGGGCGCGAAATTGCCTATGAAAAGTGGGAGCCGCACGATCTGATGGTTGAACCGTACGATGAGGTGAAATCGACGATTGAACTGAGGTCGCCGCTCAGCGCGGGCGATCTACCTGATGTTGAAAAGACACCGGATATCGAGTGGTCTGTACGGGCGGAGCTCGAAGTAGCTCACCCCATGCGGGAGGAAATCCTCCTTTTATATCGACAGCCCAGGCTGCAACCGTAATTGGGCAGGATGGGAGCACCGGTAGACATGATCTCATTTATCAACGAACAGAGAGTATGTAGTTGGCTCGGACCACTGTGCATTGCGGCAATCATTTCTGCGGCCACCTATCTGCAGGTCGCAGTATCTGAGGAGTTTTCTCCTTTTGCTCCTTTGCCGGTTGAGTCCACTGTTTACTTCCCGGCGGCCGCTATTGTGGGATTTCTTGCATTCTGGGCCGCTGAGGGAATGGATGATGTCTCCCAGCTGAAGGTACTGGCACTGCTGATCATCATACCAGTGTTGTCTTACGGTGGCCTGGCGCTCGTACTCTGGACGATCATTGCGGGTGACACGGCCCTTTTTGACCTGTTTATCCTGCGAATCGGACAGCATGCAATTATCTATGTCGCAATTACGGGACCACTGAAGGGGATAGGAATGATGATTGGAGTGATCGTCTTCAGCCTGTACAGGCATTGAGCCGGGGGATTTATCTATATCACCGGAACGTGCGAACAGTGCGTGACAGTGATAGATTAGAATTTGACTTAATACCGGACCCGCACAGCCACTCACAGTGCGTGGTAGAGAGGTGAGATAGCTATGACTACAGACTGGTATGATCGTCTGGGGGTCAAAAAAATCATCAACGGACAGGGTACATCAACTGCTGCAGGTGGCAGCCTCATGCCCCCAGAGGTGCTGGAAGCTATGGAAGATGCGGCGCAGAATTATGTGCGTCTGGAGGAGCTCCAACGCCGGGCAGGTTCCCACATCGCAGATATTACCAACAATGAGGCCTGCTACATATGTGGGGGTAGTTCATCCGGCCTCCTTCTGGCAGCGGCGGCCTGCATGACGAAGAACGATCCAGAGAAAGTCCGTCGGCTTCCAGATACCGACGGAATACCGGACGAATTCATCATACATCGTACACACGTCAATGTTTACACGCGGATAGTACCGGTTTCCGGAGCCAAACTCACCGAAGTGGGCTACGCAAGAAAGACAAATCCCTGGCAGCTGGAGGACGCCATAACTGAGGACACGGCCGGTGTGCTGTACATCTTCTACCGGCAGGGCTGGCGGGTGGAAGAATCCGCCCTGTCTCTGGCTAAGACTATTGAGATAGCCCATCGTTATGATCTTCCAGTGATCGTCGATGCTGCCGGGCAGCTTCCACCGAAGGAGAACCTCTGGAAATTTACCGACATGGGAGCTGATCTGGTCATCTTCTCCGGTGGTAAGGGCCTGAAGGGTCCGCAGAGCAGCGGTCTCATCCTGGGCCGCAGTGACCTCATAGAGGCCTGCCACCAGTTGGGACCTCCAAACCACAATGTAGGACGGGCATCCAAGGTGCCCAAGGAGGAAATTGTGGGACTCGTGGCCGCAGTTGAACGCTATTTGTCGCTGGATTATGAGAAGGAGATTGCGAGAATAGAGAACATGGTCGATCGGATAGCAGAGCATCTGTCAGATGTAAAAGGTCTGGAGGCCTACCGCAGAATGCCGGGGGATTCGGGTGAACCCTTCCCGTTTTGTGAGCTGCGTCTTATCGGAGAAGACTCAGAGGACAGGAGGGATTCCCTGGCTGCATCATTGAGAGGATGGGATCCGCCAATCGTCGTCAGCTCGATCCTCCGTGACAAGATCTCCATCAATGCCCTGACCATGACTGAAGGACAGGATGAGATCCTGGTAGAGGCCATAAGGGAGATCATGAAGGAAATGGTAACTTGACCATTATCAATGTACAACGATTTATGGATCCACAGCACGCAGGCATTCGCATGACAACTCAACTGAAGGTATGACCAGCTCAAGATGGTTGTCGGCGAAAGCAGTGTCAAAGAGGATGCGGCGCGCGTAAACGCCGTTCGCGAGGCTGTAGGAGACGATGTAGATATCATGATTGATGCCAACTGTCTCCTGAATTATCCGCAGGCGCAGGAACTATGCCGACTGTTGGAGCCCGTTGAGATTGCCTGGTTCGAGGAGCCCATACACGGCAACGATCACCGCCTATTGACTGACCGCCGTCAGAGCACATCCGTACCGCTGGCTGCAGGGCAGCACATAGGTAATATTTGGCAGCACAGGGAACTGATTATTCGCGGGGCACTGGACTACAGCCAACCCAATGTGTGCTATGTAGGTGGATATACCGAGGGCCTGCGGGTTGCCGGGCTGGCTCGCGCGTTCAATCTGCCGATTGCAAATGGAGGGGATGGCCACATCACAATATGCATCTTCAGGGTGGTGTCGCCAATGGCTCAAATGTAGAGTTTCACTACATTATGTGGATGGCGAGCAACAAACTGTTTCAAGGAACACCTCAGCCTGCTTGCGGTTCCGTCGAGCTGCCTGACAGGCCAGGTCTGGGCTTCGAGTTGAGGCCTGATGCAGACCAGTACATCATTGATTGATGGCAACGTCGCAATACCTGGTGCCAGAGGCCAGCTGATGAACTGGTGGGGCGATGACGTATCAAGTTGTTCACCCGCTGGCCTCTAAACTCTCGATCAACTGATCTTTCGTGAGATCACACTTTTTCTATGGTTGTACAAAATAGTGCGCGCAGACTGAGATTGAATGCCAGTCTGGATCAGCTCTTCAGGTGTTGCCTGAACTGCCTGACGGATTCTACTTCTTCAATATTCCAAATGCCTTCCACCATGGCATCTTCCTCATCGGGTGTCAGGACCAGTTTGAGAAGCCCCCGCGCTTTATCTTCGACTTCTTCCTTGGGCATGGGGTTGTCGGCTGTTCCCCGCACTGCTTTTGTGTGGTGCTGCAGCTTTTCACCTTCCGTCGTTTCCACTTCCACAATACCTTGGCGCGGTGGATCAGTGTCGTTCAGGCGGGAGTCACCGACCAGCTCGATGCGTTCCTTCAGTTTCAGCAATTCGGGATCATGCAGTCGTTCATAATCCTGTGTGGCCTCGAAGGTCAAGGTGCCATCAATCAGGGTGGCAGCCGCGAGGTAACGGGCATTGATGTCCGGCATGGGGGTGTCACCGACCAGTCCCGTCACTCTCTCAGGGAGACGCAGGGTTATACTTGCCGCGTTCTCTGGCGTCACATCGTGTTCATCCATCAGGGCCGTCAATGAACTGATGAGAGCCTGAATGGGCGAGCCCACCGGCCAGCGCTTGATATTTGTGACCATCACCTCGAAGTGCTCACCCAGTGCATGGGTCAGCTGTTCCGGGTCTGGTTCAGGCGAAAATGCCACGAAGAAGTTGTCGGGGCCGCTCAGAACGTCATCGACGGCGGTGAATCCCGCTGCTGCCATGGTGGCAGCTGCCACCCCGTTTCGGGCCGGCATGCCGCCGAACACGAAAGCTTTTTCGATGTGTTCGGTGTCCCTTCTCCAGCTTCCCAGTCCCGAAACCTGCTGGCCGGCGTATGAGAATACGTGACGCACCTCATCGGCGGACAGTTTCATGAGTGCAGCTGCCGCGCTTGCTGCCCCAAACGTTCCGCCGACGCTGTAGGTAGCCCGGTGGGCGTTGCTCAGGTTGTGGGACCCGACTGCCCTGTTTATGCGACAGCAGATGTCGTACCCCAGGACGAAGGCTCTCAGGAGTTCCGCGCCGGAAGCATTCTCGCGCTCCGCCGCCGCCAGAGCTGCCGGGGTGACAACGCAGCCGGGATGACTTGTAGATGGCGCGTGGGAATCATCAGTTTCATCTGCGTGAGCGAGCATCCCGTTGGCCCACGCAGCATTTACAGCCGAGGTCAGTATGTCGCTGTTTATGACCTGAGCTTCCGGTGCGCCCCCCTGTTCTCTTATGTACTGAACTGCGTAGCGACCGGGCTTCAGTGTGGAACCGGACACCATAGCTGCAATAGAGTCGAGCAGATGATGCTTCGCCTTTTCCGCAACCTCATCCGGCAGAGGTTTGCTGAGGGCTTCCGAGATGTACTCGCTGACGTCTTTCATGACATGGCTAATGTCGTCCATTTTGGTCCCTCCTAGCTGTGAATTAACCGCAGTCGGCAAAACTGCGACTCCACTTGCAAAGACACTCCTCCTTGAATTTACCGTCATTTAAACGAACAAAGCAAGTCGGACAGATTAATTAAACCGTGATCCGGCCCGTGTCACCATTGAGCGACACTCTGGTGTCAAACTCCCGCGATAGGTCAGCCACGAGAT
Source organism: Clostridia bacterium (assembly GCA_003554565.1). Lineage (GTDB taxonomy): Bacteria > Bacillota > Sulfobacillia > SLMV01 > SLMV01 > PWGR01. The sequence continues at coordinate 375 of PWGR01000193.1, read as the reverse complement.
CGACGATCTTTCTAACATAGGCATCCAAAACGGTGACCGGCAGGTCGTGAAACGGTTCTATACGTTCATAGACCAGATCCTGAGAGTGGCCTATGGCTATCGGCGCCAGCCGTACCGCTGATATTCTGCCCGATTCACTCAGATCGCAGAGCGCAACCACGCTCTGCCAGGGTCTTGCGCCGACCCTATTTTGCCAGCGGTCAGAGTTTGTTGTGTGAAAGATGAAATTACCCAGTCCATAGAATATAGGGCGGGATCGATTTGGCTCTTCTCCATTTGAGTTGGCGCAAAAGTTGGCATCAGCTTGCATGAACCTGCTCCAGGCCGGTTGATTTGCCTGGTAGCGCCTCTTTGACACATAGCGTGAAGTATTGT
>PWGR01000052.1 GCA_003554565.1 Clostridia bacterium | reverse complement strand
GGTAATGTCGATGGGAACGGATCACACAGCCCGGGGCCTGACGGAGGAGGAGATGCGGGCGGCCATAGAGGAGGCGGGGAATCGAAAGAAGCGGACCCTGGCCCATGCTCAGGGGACCAAGGGGATCAAGAACGCTATCCGCGCCGGAATAGATTCAATAGAACATGGGTTCTGGTTGGATGACGAAGCCATCGAGATGATGCTGGAAAGCGACGTCTATCTTGTTCCCACCCTGGCGGCAGTTCACCATATACTCGAGGCTGGCACTGATAGGGGTGTCCCTCCCCATGCGGTGGAGAAGGCTCAATTCGGTCAGGAGGCGCACATAGCAAGCTTCAAGAAGGCACTGGAGCGGGGGGTCAAGATTGCCATGGGCACCGACGCAGGAACGCCCTTTAATTTGCACGGCAAAAATGCACTCGAGCTGGAGCTGATGGTGAATGCTGGAATGACGCCTATGCAGGCGATCACGGCTTCAACTGCTGTGGGAGCGGAACTCCTGGACCTTGAGGCGGGCATAGTGAGTGAAGGCTATCTGGCCGACCTGCTGGTAGTTGACGGCGACCCTCTGGAGGACATCACCTGTCTGCAGGATACAGATCGGATCAGGATGGTCATGATCAACGGCGAGGTGAAAGTGCAGCGCACATAACGAATGATTCACTCATTTCCCCGGGCCATCGAGCGGCCCGGGGAAATGAGCGCGCAAAAAACTCTTCAGGCATTTGTCAGTGTTTCCGGTGTTTCTCCTGCATCTGCTGTGACCAGACACTTTCCCTGCGGTCGGCACTGTTTCGGGAGGGGCTGCCTGATTATGTGAAAATATTAGTTCGTGCCGGCCGGGCGATGCGATGAATCAAATGGAGTCGAGAAGCAGCTCTTTGGCTTCGTCGGTATGCTCCAGGATGGCCCGCTCCACTTCCTCTACGTCTCCTCCGGAAACGGTCCGAACGATGTGCCTGTGCGATGCGACGACTTGCTCTCTGGAGCGCCAGTGTGACTTGGTTGCCTTGAACATACGGAGGCTGTGTGCGTAGAGAGTTTCGAGCGTGTTACTCACAAACCGGTTGCCGGTCATATTAGCAACCTGATTATGAAATGCCAGATCGACTTCGAAGTGGGGGTGTGTGTCGGTCTTTTCCGCCAGATTTGACAGCGCCTCGATGTCTCCAGAGTCGGAGTTTCTTACCACAAGACGCGCTGCCAGACGCTCGGTGTGTTCTCTTGCTTCGAAGATATCGCCTACATCAGTCAGCCGTACTTCAGCGACATGCGATCCGAAACCGGGCCGCATCACCACCAGGTGTTCGCGAATTAGGCGCGCAGTTGCTTCCCGGATGGCCATGCGTTTCAGGTCAAATCTGTCAATCAGGTCAGATTCGCGTAGGGGTTCCCCTGGCTGCAGTTCCATGGCGATGATGGCATTGCGGATACGGCGGTATGCCTTGGTGCTTGCCAGTTCAGTTCTTTCTGTCACGATTCCACCCACTTCACGATGATCTCAGGCTTATTGCTCGTCAAGATGATAGGTGGACCGATATTGTTGCAATTCCTTTGCAATATATCATAGATATGTTCAAAAATAAACTCTGCCCTACCCTGCCATCCTAACGGAAATATACGGGTTTTTGCTGTGCAAGCCATCAGGGTGCTTGTCTCCTCAGTACAGGCTGTTCTGTACATTGACGAGTTCAAGCAATTGAAGGTGGACTGGATATGTCCATACGCGCAGGGCTACGGGAGTACACAGTTTCGCTGTTCCCCTTCAGCTGGAGGTTTATGTGCTGCACAGGTGGGGTAGACCTGCGGTGCATGAGCCACATCAATAGGGAGCTGGGAGCTGTCCAAAATCCGAACGTCGCGCCCGAGGGGGGTTGGGCAATTCAGCGGGCTCTGTAACCTGGATGAGCATCTTAGGAAACCCCCTTACATGCCGGATAGCTGCTCGCCGGTGACGTCGCAGACCAGCATGTGCTCAGGGAGGTGGGTTATCATCAGTTCTGGAGCGGCTCTGGCGGCAATCAGCTGTGGCGTGACGCCGCATGCATTGAACACTGGTACATCTCCCGGTTCCATAACCGGTGGATCTCCATAGTACACAGCCCCCAGATCCTCGATGCCGATGGTGGAGGGATCCCCGACATGGACCGGAGTGCCGTGTGCAAGGGGATAGCGGCTGGTGATCTGCACCATCCGGGAAACAAGACTGCCGGGTACCGGACGCATGCTGACCGCCATCACTCCCTCAAAGGGTCCGGCGGGCTGACACTGCACATCTGTTTTGTACACCGGGAGGGCGCGTCCTGTTTCCAGATGACGGAGAGGTACCCCGGCTGAAAGCAGTGCCTCCTCAAATGTGAAGCTGCATCCGAGAAGAAATGCAACCAGATCATCGCGCCAGTATTGCTTTATGTCGGTGGGCTCATCAATCAGCTTCCCCTTGCGGTACACGCGGTAGCGGGGAAGATCGGATCTCAGATCGGCTGCAGCCACCCGGGCCACATGGGGATCACCTGGGTCGGAAACCTCCAGGACCGGGCATGGTTTTGGATTGCGTTGGCAGAAGAGCAAGAAGTTGAAGGCCTGTTTCGACGGCAGGACAGCCAGGTTGGCCTGCACGTGGCCCAGTGCCAACCCGGCAGTTGGCTTCTGCCAATTCTCTTTTGCTATCTCACCCCGCAGCCGGGCCGGGGACAGTGCGGCCGCCTCGCCGTGGCTCAACATGATCGAACCATCTCCGTATCATCTTTGTTGATCAGTACCTGCCGGTTCAACCAATCTAACCAGTCGAAGGTGGGTGACGCCGGGGTTCGCGAGTCTCCCCGGCGTCGTACGTTATCGTACCCAAAGCAACTGATAACCGCGGTCCACGTCGATGGTCACGTCAGTTTTTCGATCTCTTCACCCAACCCGTCTACCATGGTGTCGATCTCATCTTGCGTGATGACCAGAGGAGGTGACAGGGAGATGACATCGCCCAGGGCCCGGAGGATTACGCCGCGGCGCATCAGCTGGCGGGATATCTTGAGGCCCGTCAGCTGTTCGGGTGGGAAGGGGACATCGTCTTTCTGTGTCAGTTCTACCCTGGCCATAAGACCCAGGCCGTTAACATTGCCGACGGCCGGGAGAGACTCCAGCTCGCGCAGGCGCTTCAGCATGTAAGCACCGTTGTCGCGGGCCTTATCCACGAGACCCTCCTTTTCCGTGATGTCGAGGTTGACCAGGGCGGTGGCGCAGGCCGCCGGATGGCCGGAGTAGGTGGTGCCGTGGCGGAACTCGCGTCCCTGGCCGTGTTGGCCCAGACAGACCTCGAAAATATCTTCTGTAGTCAGTGTCGCACCGAGCGGCAGGTATCCGGATGTCAGGGCTTTGGCAAAGACCATTATGTCTGGTCTTACTCCCCAGTGGCGGCAGCCGAACACATCGCCGGTCCGCCCGAATCCGGTTATGACCTCGTCGGAGATCAGCAGGACATCGTACTTGCGGCAGATGCGCTCGATTTCCTGCCAGTATCCATCCGGGGGTACTATCACGCCGCCGGCCCCCATGACCGGTTCTCCGATGAAGGCCGCAACTGTATCTGGTCCCTCAAACTTGATTGTTCTCTCCAGTTCCTTGGCGCAGACCAGCCCGCAATCAGGGTATTCCACGTCGTAGGGGCAACGATAGCAGTGAGGAGGTTCGATGTGCCTGAACCCGGGCACCAACGGTTCAAACAGCTGGCGGTTCATGGCCATTCCCGTGGCGCTGAGCGCTCCCATGGTGACGCCGTGATATGCCTGTCTGCGTGCAATCACCTTGTACTTGCGGTCTCTTCCCTTGAGGCGCCAGTATTGGCGGGAGACCTTCAGGGCAGTCTCTACCGCCTCTGACCCGCCGGAGGAGAAGAACGCCCGGGACATGTTCTCCCGGTCAGCGATATCCACGAGCCGTTCGGCCAGCTCCAGGGCCACGTTATTGGCCATGCCCGCAAATGACGGGAAGTAGCTCAGCTGCTGCATCTGCTCGGAGGCGGCATCTACCATTTCCTGGCGCCCAAAGCCCACGTTGTTCAGCCATAAAGCTCCGTGGCCGTCGATGAATTCTTTTCCGTCAATGTTGGTAACGCGTGAACCCTCACCAGAGACAATGACCAGTGGTTCGACTTCCTCGTCCAGATCACCCATTTGCGTGAACGGGGCCCAGAGATACTCCTGATACTTCTTTCTCGGGTCGGTCATCGTACACATCCCTCCTCGAAGCGCTCTCCGTTGACATGGGGCAAATCTCTGATTGCGCATCGCCCGCATTCTCCACGCCTGAGCTTTCGGCCTGGGGCCAGGGGCGAGCGCGATCATTCAAAATCAAATCTTCGATGCGGAAATGTGAAACTCCTTGTTTTCAGAGCGGAGGACTGCAGTTGCACTCGTCATTGTTCATGCGGGGCCGGATCGAGTTAGAATGATGACAGAGCTAAACCTGCATCTTACTCGGGAGGGATCAAGAGATGACCAGCAACTTCGATCCGTACCATGCGGTGCTCGAATTCCATCGTAAGTTCGGGGCGGCAGTCGGGGACGAGCCCTGTATCCCTGACGCTGAGACTGTCAAACTCAGGCTCAGCCTGATAGAAGAAGAACTCGGTGAGATGAGAGCGGCAATCGATGAGGGGAATATAGTCGATGTTGCCGATTCACTGGCCGACCTGCTCTATGTAACCTATGGAACTGCCGTTTCCTTCGGGATAGATATTCGCCCGGTATTTGAGGAAGTGCACCGGGCCAATATGACCAAAGACGGGGGGCCACGCCGTGAAGATGGGAAAATTCTGAAACCAGACGACTGGGTCCCGCCAAGAGTGGCCGCTGTGCTACAGGAGCAGGGCGGTGCGTCCGATTCATGCTCGGCAGCGGAGAGATCCTGACATGTCGACAATATGCGGCGTCATAGTCAATCCCATTGCGGGCATGGGAGGACGCGTGGGACTCAAGGGAACCGATGGTCGGGAGGCACTTATGCGAGCCCGGGAACTGGGGGCCGAGCCGGTCGCCGCGGATCGGATGAGCAGAGCACTGCGTCATCTTGTGGACCTGGCACCGGAAGTGTTGTTGGTGACCTGTTCGGGTGCCATGGGAGAGGACGCCGTGTACGGCAGTGGAGCTGCCCCTCATGAGGTGCTGCCTGCCGCCCATGACAGGGATACACAGCCTGAGGATACGGAGGAGGCAGCGGCGGAAATGGCGCGTAGGGACGTAGACCTCCTTTTTTTTGCCGGCGGGGATGGTACGGCGCGGG